>DATBCR010000309.1:0-16221 GCA_036270375.1 Pseudonocardiaceae bacterium
CATGAGGGCGATGTGCGGTGGATTTGATACACTAGTGCGATGTCCGGCAACGTCAACGACCGCTTGGCGGCACTGCCTGCCACCTTCACGACCGGTGAGGCTGAGCGGGCGGGTGTGTGGCGTCGCGAACTCTATCGGCTCAGGGGAGTCGGCGGCCTGCTGGAGTTGTCTCGTGGGGTGTATCGGAAGGCGGACGCTCCAGAAACGGCCTACCTTGATCTGCTCGCCGTGACGCGCCGGGCACCGCGCGCGGTGGTCTGTCTGGTGTCGGCGCTGTCTGTGCATGACTTGACGGACGAGATTCCGGCCGTGGTGCAGATCGCGGTGCCTCGCGGGACATACCGGCCGCGGATCGACTACCCGCCAACCGAGGTGTCGGAGTTCGACGTCGACACGTTCGAGCTTGGCCGTGCACACCTCGAGGTGTCGCCGGGCGAGGCCGTGCCGATCTACGGTCCAGCTCGTACCGTCGTGGACGCAATGCGTTTGCGAACGCGGATCGGACCGCAATTGGCGTTGCGCGGACTGCGACTATACCTGGCTCGACACGACGCGCGGCCGACGGAATTGCTCGCATACGCACGTGCACTGGATGTCGAAGGACCGATACGGCGAGCTGTCGAGGCGGTACTGAGCTGATGTCTCCCAACCCCAATCGTGCGACATCGGCGGGCAGGGTCTTCAACGATCTGCGCAACATGGCCCGCAACGACGGACGCTCCACCGATGAACTGTTGGTGCTATACGTCCTTGAACGTTTCCTGTACCGGGTGAGCCAGTCGAAGTACTGCGACCGTCTGGTGCTCAAAGGAGGATTGCTATTGGCAGTCCTAGCTGTCCGGCGTACAACACGAGACGCTGACCTGCTGGCCGTGCGGCTTGACATGGACGCCCAGGAGGTCGTGCACATGGTCGGCGAAATCGCCTCGATAGAAATCGACGATGGGGTCATCTTCGACTCTCATGCCGCCCGTACGGAGACGATCCGCCTGGAAGGTCGATATTCCGGTGTCCGCGTTGTCGTTCCCACGTCCGTCGGCAAGGCCAAGGTCAAACTGGCATTGGACATCAACTTCGGCGATCCGATCACTCCGGGTGCTGTGCTCAACCACTTTCCCCAGTTGCTCAACGACGATACGTTTCCGCTGTTCGGATACCCAGTCGAAACCGTGTTGGCCGAGAAGATCACGACGATGGTGGCGTTGGGTGATCTCAACACCCGAGATCGGGACTGGGCGGACGTGTGGCGTTTGATCGGCATCCATGATGTCGGCGGGCACGACGTGGAGGCCGCGCTGAACCGCACCGCCGCTCATCGCGATGTCCCACTGCGGTCACTGTCGGCGGTGACAGGTGCGCTGCCAGGGCTTCGGCAAGGTCCATACGCGGCTTGGCGCCGCCGACAGTCGTTGGACGCCCACGGCTATCCTGTGAACTTTGCCGACGTGGTGAAGCACGTCATCGAGTTTGCCGATCTGCCGCTCGCCGGGTTGGCCGCCGCGCGGAACTGGTCCGCGATCAGCCGCAGTTGGGAACCTCCTTGCGAGGATGCCTGATGAGCGGATGGGATCAAGTAGTGCGGTCCGCGTTGTTGGGCACCGATCGGGAACCGGTCGCCATCGACGAACTACCGGCATCGGTGCGTGCTCGGCTTGATGCCACGTCCGAACCGACGCGGTTGCTGTTGGACGCGGCCGCGTTGCTGGCGGGTCATCGGCGGGCCGGTTTCCGTCCGTTGACCGGGTTCGAGCCGGTTCCGGCGGCACCTGTCGATGCACGGCCGTTGGTGTCGTCGTCGGCGGGGGCTCGGTTGGCCAGGCTGCTCGCGGGGGAACGCTCTGGCCTGTTGCCGGAATGGCTCGCGCTGGCCGCCGAACGTGGCCTTCGGGTGCCGCCGGAACGCCTGCCCGCGCTGGCCGGGGCCGCCGTGGCCCGTGCCGCGCTCCGGCCGGCGGTCGCCGCCGCGGCCGGGCCGCGTGGGCCCTGGTTGGCTGCCCGCACAACGGAATGGGCCTTCCTGGCCGACGCGCCGGACGAGTCGGTGGACACCTGGCGCTACGGCAGCACCGTCGCCCGCTGGGCGTGGCTTGAGCGCACCCGGCGGGCCGACCCGGACCTGGCCCGCACCGCGCTCGCCGAAACCTGGCCAACCGAACCGGCGGAGGTCCGCGCCACGTTCATCGAGGCGCTGTCGGTCGGCCTCGCCGCTGCCGACGAGGACTTCCTCGAGTCCGCATTGGACGATCGTGCCCAGGACGTTCGCCGGCTGGCCGCCGCGCTTCTGGTGCGGCTGCCCGATTCCCGGCTCGGCGCACGGATGGCGGAACGGTTGACTCAACTGGTTCGCCGGCACGAAGCCGGCCTGGCGATCGAGCTGCCCGCCGAATGTGACGCCGCGATGCGCAGGGACGGCGTCCGCCAGGTTCCGCCCAGTGGCACCGGTTCGCGGGCGTGGTGGTTCCGGCAGGTGGTGGCCGCCGCGCCACTCTCGTGGTGGGGCAACGAACCGGCGCGAACGTTGCTGCTGCCGGTGACCGGGCCCGGCGGCGCGAAAGCCCTGCACACCGCACTGGCCGTGGCCGCCGCCGACCAACGGAATCCCGACTGGGCGGCGGCGCTGCTCGTGGGAACGTCCGCCGACCTGCCGGCCGAGGACGCGGCGGACCTGGTCGCGCTGTTGCCACGGGACCGGTGGGCCGCCGCGGTCGCCGTGCGCGCCGCCGACACCGGGCTGACGTCGCTGATCGGGCTGTTCCTCGCGCTGCCGGCACCGTGGCCGGCCGATCTCGGCGACCTGGTGCTGGACCGGCTGGCCGAACAGTCCGACCACCGCGCACTCGCCCCGATCGCCGACACCGCCGCCCGATCCGTGCCACCCCAATGCCTTCGCCACCCGATCACGAGCCGGCTCGCCGACCCGGACGCCTGCCCGTGGCACCACCGACTCGTCGAAACACTGCTGTTCCGGCGCGCGATGCACGAGGAGTTCGTATGACCACCGATGACGTGCTGCGGCTGCCGGCCGAGCTGGCCTACGCCGAGGAACTGTCCAGCCTTGCCGCACAGGACGATCGCGATCGGCCACCGCACTGGCGGCTCTCGCCGTGGGCCGTGGTGCGCTACCTGCTCGGTGGGGAACTGCCGGACGGCACCGTGATCAGCCCCAAGTACGTCGGGCCGCGTCGGCTGATCGAGGTCGCCGTCGCCACCCTCGCCACCGACCGGGCGCTGCTGCTGCTCGGCGTTCCCGGCACGGCGAAGACTTGGGTGTCCGAACACCTCGCGGCGGCCATCAGCGGTGACTCATCGCTGCTCGTGCAGGGCACCGCCGGCACCGCTGAGGACACGATCCGCTACGGCTGGAACTACGCCCGCCTGATCGCGGAAGGCCCGAGCGAGCTGGCCCTGGTGCCCAGCCCGGTCTACCGCGCGATGACCGACGGCAAGCTGGCCCGGATCGAGGAGCTGACCAGGGTGCCGTCCGAGGTCCAGGACACCCTGATCACCATCCTGTCCGAGAAGACCCTGCCGGTGCCGGAACTGGCCACCCAGGTCCAGGCTCGGCGCGGTTTCAACGTCATCGCCACCGCCAACGACCGGGACCGCGGCGTGAACGAACTGTCCAGCGCGCTCCGCCGTCGGTTCAACACCGTTGTCCTGCCGCTGCCGGACTCGGCCGAGGACGAGGTGCTGATCGTCGCCCGACGCGTCGGCGAACTGGGTGCGACGCTGGACCTGCCGGCACCGGAGGCCGGCCTGGCGGAGATCCGCCGGGTGGTCACGGTGTTCCGGGAACTGCGCTCGGGTCGTACCGAAGATGGCCGCACGGCACTGAAATCGCCGACCGCGACACTGTCCACCGCCGAGGCGATCAGCGTCGTCACCGGCGGCCTCGCGCTGGCGGCGCACTTCGGCGACGGTGTGCTGCGCCCCCACGACGTGGCCGCCGGCATCCTCGGTGCCGTCGTCAAGGACCCCGGCACGGACCGGCTCGTCTGGTCGGAATACCTGGAAACCGTTGCCCGCGAACGAGACGGCTGGGCGGACTTCTACCGCGCCTGCCGGGAACTGACCCCATGACGGTGCACCTGCTCGGCATCCGGCACCACGGCCCTGGCTCGGCGCGGGCGGTGGCCGCCGCGCTGCCCGAGATCGAGCCGGACCTCGTGCTCGTCGAGGGACCACCGGAGGCGGACGACGTGGTCGGTCTGGCCGCCGATCCGGCGATGCGGCCGCCGGTCGCGCTGCTCGCCTACGTCACCGACGACCCGATCCGGGCCGCGTTCTGGCCGTTCGCGGTGTTCAGCCCGGAATGGCAGGCGATCCGCTACGCCAACGACGCCGGCATACCCGTGCGGTTCTGCGACCTGCCGGTCGCCCACCAGTTCGCCGCCGAACCCGTGCCGCAGCACGGTTTGTCCGCCGACCCGATGGCCGAGCTGGCTGCTGCCGGCGGTTACGCGGACCCGGAACACTGGTGGGACTCCCTCGTCGAACACGGCGACGGCGGCCTCGCCCAGTTCGATGCGGTCGCCGAGGCGATGCACGCGCTGCGCGAGTACGCCGACGACACCGACAGCCCCGGCTCGGTGCGCGAACGCCAGCGCGAGGCCTACATGCGTACCGTGCTGCGCAAGGCGATCCGCGCCGGCCACCAGCGGATCGCGGTGGTGTGCGGCGCATGGCACGTGCCCGCGCTGGCCGACCCGCTGCCACCCGCGACGCACGACCAGCGCGTGCTGACGGGTCTCCCGCGCTGCAAGATCAGCTGCACCTGGGTGCCGTGGACGCACGGCAGGCTGGCCGCCGCCAGCGGCTACGGCGCGGGGATCACGTCGCCCGGCTGGTACCACCACCTGTTCACGGCGGCCGACCAGGTCACCATCCGGTGGCTCACCGAGGTGGCGCGGGTGCTGCGGGCCGAGGACCTGCCGGTGTCCAGCGCACACGTGATCGAGGCGGTCCGGCTCGCGGACACGTTGGCCGCCCTGCGCGACCGGCCGCTTGCGGGGCTGGCGGAAGTGACCGAGGCGACCAGATCCGTGCTGTGCGGCGGCAACGACGTGCTCCTTGACCTGGTGACCCGCAAGCTCGTGGTCGGCGAACTGCTCGGCGATGTGCCGCCGGACCTGGCCAAGGCCCCGGTCGCCGCCGACCTGGCCGCGATCGCCCGCCGGCTGAAGCTCAAGCGCGACGCCATGCCCCGCGAACTGGACCTCGACCTGCGCAACAACACCGACGTGGAACGCTCCCGGCTGCTGCACCGGTTGCGCGCCATCGACATCCCGTGGGGCACGTCCGCCGCACCTGCCCGCCGTGGCAAGGGCACCTTCCGGGAGACGTGGACCCTGTGCTGGCAGCCGGAGTTCGAGGTCGATCTGGTCGCGGCCAGCGCCATCGGCACCACCGTGCAGGGCGCGGCTACCGCGGAAGTGCTGCGGCGCGCGGCCGACGCGGTGGAACTCGGCGAGGTTACCGAGACCGTGGAAACCTGCCTGCTGGCCGGGCTGCCGGACGCGCTGCCCGACGTGCTCGCGGCACTGGACACCAGGGCCGCCCGCGACGTCGACACCGGACACCTGATGGCCGCGCTGCCCGCACTGGCCAGGGCGGCCCGCTACGGCGACGTGCGCGGCACCGACACCGCCGCCCTGCGCGCGATCGCCGACCGCCTGCTGGCCCGGATCTGCGCCGGCCTGCCGTCCGCCGCGCACGGCCTCGACGACCCGGCCGCCGCCGCGCTGTGCGTCGGCGTGGACGCGGTGCACGAGGCCACCGGACTGCTCGACGCGGACAGCAGGCAACGGTGGCTGGACACGCTTTCCGCCCTCGTCGCCGGCACGACGCCGCCGCCCCGGCTGGCCGGCCGACTGACCCGCCTGCTGCTGGACACCCGGCGGCGCACCACGGAAGACGTCGAACCCGCACTGGCGCGGGCGCTCACCCCCGGCACGCCGCCGGTCGACGCGGCCGGCTACGTGGAGGGTTTCTTCGCGGGCGGCGCGCTGCTGCTCGTGCACGACGACCGGCTGCTGCGGCTGATGGACACGTGGCTCGCCGGCATCGCCCCGGACAGCTTCACCGACGTGCTTCCCTTGCTGCGCAGGACATTCGGCGCGTTCGCCGGCCCGGAACGGCGGGCCATCGGCGAGCGCGCCACCGCACTGACAAGCCCGATGCCAACGGCGACGGTGGTGGATGTCGACGACGTGGACGGCGAGCGTGGGACCGCCGCGCTGGACGTGATCGCGACATTGCTGGGGGTGGGTGCATGACCGACCCGACGACGGAACGCCTGCGCCGCTGGCGATTGGTGCTCGGCGGCACCGAGGACAACGGCGACGGCGACGCCACCGGCATC
Organism: Pseudonocardiaceae bacterium; assembly: GCA_036270375.1. GTDB lineage: Bacteria > Actinomycetota > Actinomycetes > Mycobacteriales > Pseudonocardiaceae > DATEPR01. Next base: position 6,362 of record DATBCR010000309.1, read on the forward strand.
ACCCTGACCGCCGCCGACCAGGCCATGGACGACGCACTCGGCGCGCTCTACCAGGGCGAGGAGGCGGACGGCGAGACCACCCGCACCGGCGGCCTCGGCAAGTCCGCGCCCCGGGTGGCCAGATGGCTCGGCGACATCCGGAAGTTCTTCCCCAGCACCGTTGTCCAGGTGATGCAACGAGACGCGGTCGACCGGCTCGGCCTGACCAGGATGCTGCTGGAACCGGAACTGCTCGCCTCGGTGGAGCCCGACGTGCATCTCGTCGGCACCCTGCTCGCGCTCAACGCCGTGCTGCCCGAACGCACCCGGCACACCGCCCGGGAAGTCGTCCGGCACGTCGTGGACCAGCTCGAACACCGGCTGGCCGACCGCGCACGGGCGGTCATCGCCGGCGCCCTGCGCAGGGCGGACACCACGCACCGGCCGCGCCCGTCGGACATCGACTGGGACCGCACGATCCGCGCCAACCTGAAGCACTTCTCGCCGGATCTCGGCACGGTGATCCCGGAACGCCTCGTCGGGCACGCCCGCCGCCAGCACGGCGTGGCACGGGACGTGATCCTGGCCGTCGACCAGTCCGGTTCGATGGCCGAATCGGTGGTCTACGCCGGGTTGTACGGGGCGGTGCTGGCATCCATGCGGTCGCTGCACACCCGGCTGGTCGCGTTCGACACGGCGGTCGTCGACCTGACCGAGGAACTCGAGGACCCGGTCGACGTGTTGTTCGGCATCCAGCTCGGCGGCGGCACGGACATCAACCGCGCCATCGCCTACTGCCAGGGCCTGGTCACCCGGCCGGCGGACACGCTGCTGGTGCTGATCAGCGACCTGTACGAGGGTGGTGTCCGGGACGACCTGCTGCGCCGCGTGGCCAACCTGGTCGAGTCCGGTGTCACCGTGGTCGTATTGCTGGCGCTTGCCGACTCCGGCCGGCCAGCCTATGACCGGGACAACGCGGCCGCCCTGCACGAACTCGGTGTACCGGCGTTCGCGTGCACACCCGAGCTGTTCGCCGACCTGATGGCCGCCGCGATCCGGCGGGAGGACCTGAGCCGCTGGGCGGCCGTGCACGCGCCGTCGTGACAACGTCGCGAAAAACACGTCCCGATCGGCGAAGTCTGCGGTTTTCCCCGATGTTCGCAACACCGCTTCGGGCCACGCTGCCTCCGTTACTCCTGTCCATCGCCCGCACCGACCATGGGCGATGTCTGGGTTACCGGCGTCCGTGCACTTCAGGTCGGCGGACGGTCCGAGCGGTTGGGGCAACGGGCCGGTCCGAGCGCATTCAGTTCTTATTGAGAGAGGGGCTCTACTCATGGCAAGCTTCGACCCCGCACGGGTCAGCAAGGCGGAATGGATCGGCCTTGGCGCGGGCCTCGTGGCGTTCATCGCCTCGTTCCTGCCGTGGTACGAATTCTCCGCGACCGGCATTCTCGGTGGCATCGGCTACTCGTGGAACGCATGGAGCCTCGGCTTCGCCGCGTGGTTCCCGCTGCTGCTGCTGGTGGCCGCGGCCGGACTGATGCTGGCACAGCAGATGGGTGTCAACGTGCCGGCGGTCAAGCCGAGTTGGCCGCTGATCCTGCTCGGTGTCGCGGTGCTCGCCCTGGTGATCATCCTGCTGCGGTGGCTGACCCTGCCCGGTGGCAGCGACGGCCTCCCGGCCACCGGCATCACCTACGGCGCGGGTTTCGGCCTGTACGTCGGCATCGTGGCGTCGATCCTGTTCGGGCTCTCGCAGTACCTGCTGTTCAAGGCGAGCGGCCAGAGCTTCTCCGACGTGACCAAGCAGCTCCGTGGGCCCGGCGCGAACCCGGCACCGCCCACCATGTGACCGAGGTGAATCCGCTGGCCGGCCGTGACCGCACGGCTGGCCAGCTGTTTCGCCTGACCTGACCGTTATAGTTGGACATGTCTACTTCGTCGGCACCATCGACTGGTTCGTTATGGTGACCGGCGTTTTCGCGCGCCATCGGCGACGTACCGTGTCCGACGTGTCTCCTACTGAGTTCGGCGGCGCCACCGTCGGCCGGGATGCGGAGCTGGCGGTACTCGCGAGCGTACTGGACCGGCTCACGCCGAGCGCGCACGCGGCCCGGCCGATGGTGCATATCGTCGGCGAGCCCGGCATCGGCAAGTCCGCGCTGCTCGACGCGCTCGTCGGGCTGGGCGCGGCCCGTGGCGTGCCGATGGTTGTCGGCCGTGCCACCGAGTTCGAGGCACACGCGCCGTTCGCCGCTGTCACCGACGCGCTGGACGAACCGCTGGCCGAAGCGATCGCGGCCGGGCGGGTGCGGTTGGATCGGGACGAGGTCGGCCGGCTCGCGCAGGTGTTCCCGGCACTGGAACCGGATTCGTGGCCGCCGGAGGATGCCGAGCGGCACCGGCTGTTCCGGTCGGTGCGTATGGTGCTGGAGTCGTTGGCCGGGGCCAGCGGACTGGTCGTCGCGTTCGACGACGTGCACTGGGCCGACCAGGCAACCCTGGAACTGTTGCGCTACCTGGCCCGCCGGCCGCCCGCGGCGCCGGTGCTGATGGTGCTCGCGTTCCGGCCGCGTCAGCTCGACGCCGCTGTGGTAGCCGAACTCACCGGGCCGGTGCCCGAGGACGCGATCCGGCTGGAACTCGGCCCGCTCAACCGGGTCGACGCGGACACGCTGCTCGGCGCCGGTGTCGCCGTGTCCCGCCGCCGCGAGCTGTACCAGGCCAGCGGCGGAAACCCGTTGTACCTCACCGAACTGGCTCGGGGCGACGATGACCAACTGGCCGACATCGACCCGTTCCAGCGTGAGCTGGCGACGCTGCCCGAGCGTGAACTGCTGCTGCTGCGGGCCGCCGCCGTCGCCGGAGCGGACGTCGACCTCGGCATGCTCGCCGCGGTCGCGGAACTGCCGGTGCACGAGGCGGCCGCCGCGCTGGAAACGTTGGTGGCGCGGGATCTGTTACGGCCCAACGGTTCCCGGTGGCGGCATCGGCACCCGCTGCTGCGGCACGTCGTCTACACGCACACCCCGCCCGGCTGGCGGCTGGCCGCGCACTGCCGCGCCGTGGACGAACTGGCCCTGCGCGGCGAGTCGAACATGATGATCGCGGAACACCTGAGCCGCTGCGCGAGTCCCGGCAACCTGTGGGCCATCGAACGGCTCGCGGACGCGGCGGCGCAGGCGATGCGGATCGCGCCGGCCAGTGCGGCGCACTGGCTCGGGGTGGCGCTGCGGCTGCTGCCGGTGGGCGAGGAGACCGCGCCACAACGGGTCGCCATGCTGGCCGAGCGGGTCACCGCGCTGCACCGGTCCGGTCAGCTCGCCGAGGCAAGGACCGCCGTGCACGACGCCTTGGCCGCCGTGACACCGGATCTGGCCGCCGTCGCGCCCGGCATGGCGGCCGAGCGGACCCGGCTGGTCGGCCTCGCCGCGACCGTGGAACGGCTACTCGGCCGGCACGACGAGGCGCGGGCATTGCTGCGGGCCGAACTGGACCGGCACCCGCCGGCCGGCGATACCTGTGGTGCCGCGTCGGGCCTGCTGATGGAACTCGTCGTGACGAGCGTGCTGACCGGTGATTTCACGACGGCACAACAACTCGCGAGCAGTTTCGTGGCCGACCGGGACGTCGGCTCCGTCGTCCGCGCCGCGAACCTCGCACTGACCGCGATGGCCACGTCGGCCGGCCAGACCGCGACACTGGAACACGTCGCCCGGCTGGTCGAGGCGGATGCCGTCGTCGACGCGCTGACTGACGCCGAACTCGGCACGGTGATCGAGATCCCGGTCTGGCTCGGCCTCGCGGACATCCAGGCCGACCGGCTGACCGAGGCGCACCGGCACTTGTCGCGTGGGCTGGTGGTCGCCACGCGCACCGGGCAGCACCAGGTGTTCACGTATCTCAAGCTGCTGCTGTCCTCGTGCGCGTTCGGATTCGGCGCGCTGGACGAGGCCGCGGCCGCCGCCGAGGACGCGCTGGACGCCGCGCTGCTCGCCGGCAACGACCAGTTCGTACTGATGGCGTTGCTGCGACTGGGAAACATCACCGCATGGCAGGGCGACATCGCGGCCGCCGAGGAGGTGATCGGCCGGGCCGAGCGGCTGGCCGCGTCCTCCGCGAGCATCTACGAGGGCCAGGTCCAGATGTCCCGGGCGGTCTGCCACTGGGTGTCCGGGCGGGCCGAGGACTGTGTCACGACGATCCTGGACGCGACCAACGGCGGCGACTTCTCCACCGTGCTCACCGTGGCCCGGGTGGACTGGCTGGAACTGCTCGCCGAGGCCGAGATCGCGCTCGGGCACCCGGATCTGGCCGCGGACTGGGCCAAACACGCCGACGAGGCCTCCACCGCGTTGCCATTCGGCCGCCAGCGCGGGCTGGCGCTGCTGGCCAAGGCATGGGCGGCACTGCCCGGTTCACCGAGTGCCGCGGCCGCCGCCGCCCTGCCGGCGATCGCGCTGCTGCGCGAGGCCGGCGACCGGCTGAGCCTGGCGCGGGCGCTGCTGTTCGCGAGCCGGACCGCCGTCGAATCCGACGATCCGGCCGCCGCCGTCGACCACCTGGAGCAGGCACGGGCGGCCGCGCAGCAGGCCGGCGCACATGGCCTCGTCGCCCAGATCGACGCGGCGCGGCACCGGATCTCCTTGGCCGGCCCTGGAAAGCCCGACGACCTGACCGACCGCGAACGGACCATCGTCGACCTCATCCTTGCCGGGCACACCAACCGCGAGATCGCCACTCGGCTGTACCTGTCGACCCGCAGCGTCGAGGCCAGCCTGTCCCGGATCTACGCGAAACTCGGCGTCCGCGGCCGAACCCGCCTGATCGCCCACCTCACCCGCGACGAGTTCTGAAGCCGCACAACGGATTCACGGCAGGGGGTAGCTGCGTCAACGCGCAGCCGCCGATGCCACGACGTCTGCCGTCCATGGCGCGCCGGGGTCGGCCGGGCGCGTTTGGATTCAATATGGATCTGAACCAGTTCAAGACAGCCATTCTGGGGAAAGCCGAGGCCAACGCGTCGTCGGCCAACAGCGAACTGTGGCAGCACATCGGCGGCCAACTGGGCTCGACGGACGAGAACTGGGCCGCCGACGGTCCGGCGGTGCATCGGTTCTTCGAACGGCTCGCGGCGTACGCCGGAATGCAAGACCTGGTAGCCGAATTCGAGGCCGGATTCAGCGGTGCGGCCGACTACACGGCATGGGTCACCAATGCGTTCACCGCCGTGCGATTCACCGCCCCGGATCGGTTCACCGGCGCCGAATACGACGAGAACTACGGCATGAACTACCGATTCGACACGCTGTACGAGGTATATGAATGGGAGGACCCGCACAACCCCGGCCACTGGCTGGACGGCGATGCGGCGGACCGCATTCGGCAGAGCACGGCCGGCACGGAGACCTCCGCCGCCAACTACAGCGAGTCCGCCTATGACGAGAACTACCAGATGTGGTACCGCTACGACAACGCGAACGGCGTCTACGAATGGGCGAACACGGCGGACGCCGCACCCGGCGAATGGATGAGCCAGGCCGAGGTCGACGCCCACTACGCCAAGCCGGCACCAGAAGAAGCCGGCGTGACCGATGAGGCCGCTGAGCTGTCCGAGGCCGACCAGCAGTTCGTCGACGAGTTCTCGGACCAGATCGAGCCGATTCTCGCCGAGGCGTTCAAGGCGGTGCCCGAGGCGCAGGACCTGACCGACGACGAGATCCGCCAAGTGCTGGAAAGCGTGCTGCGCGCGGACAGCTAGCCACCGCACAAGAATGGAGGAATGCCATGATGCCGGGTCTGCCGCCGGACAAGGACAAGGACAAAGACAAGGGCACGCCGGATAAAGACAAGGATACTTCGGAAAAGATGGCTCTACTGACCTCGGCGATCCGGAGCAATCCCAACGTCGGCGGCCTGCGCGCACAGTACGAAAAGATGGCCAAGGGTGCGGACGCGCCCAAGAGGGAGAAGGTGATCCTGCGGGCCGCCGCGAGTAAGGCCCGTCCGCTGCCGGTGCCCGAACCGGTGGTCGAAACGACCGAGACGGTGGCGCGGGTCCGCACGATCGAACCCGGAGTGACGATCGTGTCGACGATCGAACCGCCGCTGCCGACGACGTCGGCGACCCGGATCGAGGCCGTGCCCACCGGATCCGAACCGAAGCTCCCCACGTGGAAGCAACAGAAGCTCGATGAGCAGCGGAGGGGGCTGGAGCGCCAGGAACGGGCCGCCAAGCTCACCACGGAACTGATGCTCGAGCTTGACGAACTGGACACGATCGACGCCAGTGCGTGCCAACTGTTCCGGGCCGACGGCCGAAGTCCGTGGCAGATGCTGGAGAAGCACCACGGACAGTTCCTCCCGCAACCCGGTGCGATGAGCCTCATCGATTTCTACACTGAGGTCTTCGTGACCTCGGTGAGCCCGGAGGACTGGTTCGGCAAGTGGATTGCCAGCCACCCGAAGGGAAAACCGTGCGTCAGCACCGGCCCGAAGTTCGAGGACAGCCAGGGCGCGTCGAACACGAACTGGTTCTACGGGTTCAGCATCCCCGGCGGCCTCATCCGGGTCGGGCCGAGCGCCGCGGTCCTTCAGGTCGAACTTGGCCTGCCCGCAGCGAAGGCCTGTGCCCAGACCGGCGTGTACCTCCTGACCGACACCGGACATATCGGTGACGCGACCATCATCGCGATGAGATACGGCCCGATCGGCGAATACGTCTGGCTGACCGGTGTCCCGGCGGAGTGCGTCGTGGCGTACGCCAAGTCGACCGCCACACCATGGCTGGCGCGGTGGCGGCCGTTCAAACCGGCACAGATCAACAAGTACGGGAAACTGCTGTCCAGCACGAAGTACGCGGACCTGGTGAACTGGAAGCAGCTCTACGACCCCGGCAAGTAGCCCCGCCCGGCCACCGGCGTGCCGGGGCGCTGACCAGCGATCGGCCGCTACGCTGTTGGCTCGATCGATTGCCGGCGGAAAGGTGACCCGAGCATGCCAGCCACGCGCTGCCACCTGCACTTCCAGGTGCGCACGCGTCGGATCGTCGGGGCCGTTCGGGTGTTCGGCGGGTTATCGCGGTGAGCGAGCCACATGGTCAGGTCGTCGGTCGAGTGCTGTACCTGATCGTGTGCGCCGCGCCGCCCGCGGTCGCCATCGCGGACTTGGTTGGCCTGATCATGCAGACGGGTTGGTCGGTGTGCGTGATCCCGACACCCCGCGCGGCCGGCTGGTTCGACACCGAGGCGCTCGTGCAGCGGACGGGTTTCCCGGTGCGGCACGAGTACCGCAGCGCCGGGGATGTGGGCGCACTGCCGAAACCGGACGCCATCGCGTTGGTGCCGGCGACGTTCAACACCATCAACAAGTGGGCGGCCGGCGTGAGCGACACGTTCGCCCTCGGCATTCTCAACGAGGCCGTCGGACTGCGGATGCCGATGCTCGTCGCGCCCTACGCCAAGTCGAGCCTTGCCGCCCACCCGGTGTTCGGCGAAAGCCTGGCGCGCTTACGCCTCTGGGGCGCGACGGTGCTGCCGAAGGAGGCGATCCGCAACGTCTCCGGCGCGGTGACCGCGGACGGCCCGGTCTTCGACTGGCAGTTCGTCATCGACGCGGTGCAGCAGCTCTAGGTTCTGGATACCTGACTCGCCAGTGCGCTGCGCGAGGACAGACCCAGTTTGGCGTAGACCCGGGTGAGATGTGCTTCCACGGTTCGTGCCGACAGGTAGAGGGCGTTGGCGACCTCGCGGTTGGTGTGGCCCTCGGCGACCAGGGTCGCGACCGCGCGTTCCCGTTCGGTCAGTGTGGCCAGCATCGACGGCTCCGCACCACTCGTGGCGCGCCGGCCGGGGCGGCGGCGGGCGCGGGACGCCTGGTCGGCGAAACCCAGCGCGCCGCACCCGGTGAACACCCGTTCCGCGTCGGCGAGCAGCCGTTTGGCCGTTTCGCTGTCGCCGGCCGCCGCTCGGCACTGGCCGGCCAGCAGCAGGGCCCGGCCTTGGCACACCCGGTCGGTCAGCTCGCCGAACGTGCGGGCGGCGCGTTCCGCGATCGCCGCCGCGGCCGCCGGATCCGTCGTGCTCCGCGCCCACGCCCGTGCCAGCGCGGCGAACGCCTGCTTGCGGGGCAGCGGCATCGCGTCCGCGGCCCGCTGCGCGCGGGCGGCCCACTCCGGTGCCCGGTCCGCCCGCCCCGCGGTCACCTCGGCCTCGGCCAGCAGTTGGTACCAGACCACCCGGGACGCGCCGTCCAGGCTCGGCAGGTCCGGGCCGCCACCGGCCGACAGCAGCCGCTCGACGCACCCGGCCGAGTCGCCGGCCACGTGCGCGACGAGGGCAAGGAACGCGCCGGACAGGGCCGCGAACATACTGCCCGCGCTCGCCGGCCGGCCGATTCGGTCCGCGATGTCCACGGCCTCGGTCAGATTCCCGCGCCACGCCTCGATCCAGCCGCGCTGTGCGAGCGCGAGACCGGCCAACTCGTCACCGCCGGCCACCAGCGCACCCGCGCCGACGGCACCGTCGACCGCGTCCGTGACCCGTTCCGCCGCGGCGGCCAGCCGGCCGAGTGACGCGTACGCGGTGCCCAGTCCGGCCCGCAGGTACCCGACCAGGTGGTCCTGCCCGGTCGCCCTGGACAGCGCCAGCCCCCGTTCCAGATGCCGTGCCGCGTCCGTGAACCGGTCCAACATCAGTTCGCACCAACCGATCCACACCGACGCGTCCAGCCGTTCGGCGAGCTGGCCGTCGGTAAGGGCATCGGTCAGCGCGACCGCCTCGGCCACCCGGTCCCGGGTGTCCGCCGTCCACTGTCCTCGGATCAGGTCGTGCAGCCCGCGCACCGCGAGCGCGGCGGCCGTCTGCGCCGGGTCGCCCAAGCCCCGTGCCGCCGTCACGGCCTGTTCGGCCCACGGCGCCGGGTCACCGGGCGCGGCGAGCAGGCCGCCGAGGGCCAGCTCGAACAGCAGCACGGCGGCCGCCGGTCCGCGCTGATCGCCCTGCTCGGCCAGTTCCGCCACGAGCATCCGGCGGGCGTCGTCGAACCGGCCGAGCAGCCGCTCGATCATCGCCCGGAACGCGGTCACCGACGCGCGCCGCTCCCGGGCGTCCTGCGGCAGCAGCGCGAGCACGTCCGCGAGCACCGCGCGGGCCGGCTGGAACCGGCCGGCCATGCCCAATGCCTTGGCCCGCATGGTGAGCAGCGTGAGCCGCTGGTCCACATTGGACGGTTTGTCCAGGATGAGCCCGAGTGCCACCGCGAGCCAGTGCGCGCAGCTGGCCGGCGCGGTCACCTCGGTCGCGTCGGCGGCGGCAAGCAGCACCCCGATCGCGGCGCGGTCGCCGACCGACGCCGAACGGGCGACGTGCCCGGCCACCGTGGTCGCGGGCGCGCCCTGCGCGGCCAGCACGTCCCACGCCCTGCGGTGCGCGGCCAGCCGCCAGTCCTGCGCCGCCTCGCGGTAGGCGGCCCGGCGCAGCAGCGGATGCCGGTGCCGCAGCTTCGGCTCGGTGGCCGATGCGCGCACCAGGTCCCGGGCGGCCAGCCGGTCCAGCGCGGCGAAGACGTCGCCAACCGGCCGCTGGGCCACCGCCGCGACCAGGTTGGGGTCGAACTCGTCGCCGACGACGGCTGCGGCCGCCAGCACGATCCGGTCCGCGGCGCCGACACCGCGCAACTCCCGCGCGAACGCGTCGGTGAGCACCTCGTCGCACGCGTCGCCGCCCGAGGGTAGGTCGCCGCCCTCGCTCAGCTCGCCGTCCGGAGTCGAGGCGAGCAGTTCGGTGTAGAGCGGGTTGCCGCCGCTGGCCCGGAACAACCGCGCGCCGCGCCGGCTGCCGACGTCAACCCCTGCCAGCACCTCGGTCTCCGACCGGGAC
>DATBCR010000310.1:0-5336 GCA_036270375.1 Pseudonocardiaceae bacterium
CCGGCCCAGTTCCTCCGCGGTCCGCCGGGCGCCGACGACGGATGCCCGCAGGCGGGTGGAACCGCAGGCGGCACAACGGAAAGCGGCCTCGCCGACGCCACACCAGCGGCACACCGCGGGTGCCGCGCTGTCGCCGCCGCCGGGCAGGGCGAGCGGTCCGGCGCACTGTCGGCACCGGGCCGGCGCGCGGCATCGCAGACAGGCCAACGACGGCACGTAGCCACGCCGTGGCACCTGCACCAACACGGGCGCCCCGGCACCGAGCGCGGCACGGGCGGCGTCGAACGCGATCGACGGCAGTCGGGCCGCGCGGGCCGCCGGATCGCGGGCGAGCTGGCTGTCGTGCTCGCCGAGCGACGTGACCCGGGGTGCGGTGGCGCGCACGGTGTCCCGGTCGGCCAGCACCTCGTGCGCCCAGCCGGTGTCGACGAGCAGCTGCGCCTCGGCGGTGCGCGCGAACCCGGCGATGAGCAGTGCGGCACCGGCCAGGTGGGCGCGCTGCACGAGCACGTCGCGCACGTGCGGGTAGGGCGAGCGGGGTTCGGCGTGCAGGTCGTCCCCGTCGTCCCAGACCACGAACAGTCCCGGGTCTGCGACGGGCGCGAACATCGCGGCCCGCGTGCCGACCACGACCCGCACGGAGCCGCGACGCACCGCGAGCCACCGCCGGTACCGCTCGGCCGGCCCGAGATCGGCGGCCAGCGCGACCACCCCGTCGTCCCCGAGCAGCCGCACACAGGCGGCGTACACCCGTGCCGAATCACGATGATCCGGCACGACGAGCACAGCCCCCCGCCCGGCGCTGGCGGCACTCGCGGCGGCCTCGGCGAGGCGTGCCGGCCAGTCCTCCATCGGCACCGGATGCCACACCGCCCGCGCCGGTTTGCCGGCACGCACCGCGTCGAGGTAGGCCGGGCCGCGCGGATAACGCCGCCACGCCTCCGTCCCCCCCGCCGGCGGTGCCGGTTGGGGCGGCAGGGACTGCTGCTTCTCGGCCTGCGCGTGGCGGGGTGGCACGGCGAGACGGAGAACGTCGACGAGCATGCCGCCATAGCGGTCGGCGACCGCGCGCGCGAGCTGGATGGCGTCCGGCGACAGCACGGGTTCCGGCGACACGACCTTCTCCAGGAACGCCAAGGCCCCCTTGTGATCCGACTCGGCCACCCGCGCCAGGAGGAACCCGTCCACGAGTTGCCCGGCGAACCGCACCCGAACGCGACAGCCCGGCACGGCGGCTTCGTCGAGCCGTTCGGGCACGCGGTAGTCGAACGGCCGGTCGAGGTGCGCAAGCGGAACGTCCACACAGATCCGGGCCACCGGCAACGTCGCGGCCGGCACCTGCGCACCCCGCCACGCCGCACCCCTGGTGGTGTTCCCGCTGGCCATGCCCGGTGTCTACCAGAACCGTCGGACTACCTACCGGCCGCCTGCGGTAGGTCCGGATAGACTTCAACCGAACGGGACATCAGGGAGGGCAGGCCATGGCAGCGCCTATCCACCATGATCCGTCGGCCGAGAAGACCCTCGCCCTGCACGAGGTGTTCGAGCCGCCCGAGGGGTACAAGGCCGAGGTCCTCGGGCGTCAGTTCGTCGTGTCGCCATCGCCATCCGGTCGTCACGGCTTCATCTACGACGAGTTGCACGCGCAGCTTCGACAGCTTCTACCGGGAAGCCTGGCGGTGGCCAACACCGTGACGCTGGACATGACCGCGACCAGCGAGCGCTATATGCCCGATGTCCTTGTCATCGGCAAGGACGTCCTGAACTCGGACGAGTGGCTGTTCCCGGCCGAGCACGCCGAGCTTGTCGTGGAGATCGTGTCGCCGTCGAACGCCGGACACGATCGGGTGACAAAGGTGCGCGGCTACGCCGCCTCGGGCGTGCCGATCTACCTGCTGATCGATCCCCTTGAGCAGTCGGTCACGCTGTTCTTCGAGCCGGTCGGCGAGATGTACCAGCAGGTGCACCGGGTGCCCTTTGGTGCCAGCCTCGCGCTCCCGGAGCCGTACACCGGCAAGATCGACACCAGCGCGTTCGCCTGACGTCCTCAGATCGGCGTTCTACGAACTGTGGCAGCGAACGCTAAGAGCGGCGAGGATGTCGGCCCGGTCAGGTACTGATAGTCCTCGAGAACCTCTGCGACGTCTCTGCCTGCGGCGAGCTGGCCCAGGATCGCCGAGACGGTCACCCTGGTGTCTCGGATGCACGGCAGACCGCCCATCCGTTCCGGGTCGACGGTGATGATCTCGTCCGCCGCCCGACCGACCACCTTGTCCGGAACGATGAACCCGTCGCTCACGCCCCCGCTGCCACGCGCAGTGCGTCCGCCCGGTCCGTGCGTTCCCACGGCAGGTCGACGTCTGTCCGCCCGAAGTGGCCGTATGCCGCCGTCGGGGCGTAGATGGGGCGCAGCAGGTCCAGGTCGCGGATGATCGCCGCCGGGCGCAGGTCGAAGACGTCGCCGATGGCTGCCTGGATCTTTGTCGGGTCGACGGTCTCCGTGCCGAACGTCTCCACGAACAGGCCGACCGGGGCCGCCTTGCCGATGGCGTACGCGATCTGTACCTCGATCCGGCTGGCCAGCCCGGCCGCGACCGCGTTCTTCGCCACCCACCGCATGGCGTACGCGGCCGAGCGGTCCACCTTCGACGGGTCCTTGCCGGAGAACGCGCCGCCGCCATGCCTTGCCATGCCGCCGTACGTGTCCACGATGATCTTCCGGCCGGTCAGGCCCGCGTCACCCATCGGGCCGCCGATGACGAACCGGCCGGTCGGGTTGACCAGGAGCTTCACGTCGCTGGTGTCCAGCTTCAGGCCGGCCAGCTCCGGCAGCACCACGTGTTCCCGCACGTCCACGCCGAGCATTCGCTCCAGGTCGATGCCGTCCGCGTGCTGCGTGGACACCACCACGGTGTCCAGCCGCACCGGCTGGTCGCCCGCGTACTCGATGGTGACCTGCGTCTTGCCGTCCGGCCGCAGGTACGGCAGCACGCCGTCCTTCCGCACTCTCGTCAGCCTGCGGGCAAGGCGGTGCGCGAGCGCGATCGGCAGCGGCATCAGCTCCGGCGTGTCCGAGCTGGCGTAGCCGAACATCAAACCCTGGTCACCGGCGCCCTGACGGCCGATCTCGTCGTCGGACAGCTCCACCCGCGACTCGTACGCCGAGTCCACGCCCTGCGCGATGTCGGGCGACTGGGAGCCGAGTGCCACGTTCACGCCGCACGAGTGCCCGTCGAAACCCTTGGCCGACGAGTCGTAGCCGATGTCCAGGATCTTCTCCCGGACGATCGTCGGGATGTCCGCGTACGCCTCGGTGGTGACCTCGCCCGCCACGTGCACCTGGCCGGTGGTGATCAACGTCTCGACGGCGACCCGGCTGCGGGGGTCCTTGGCCAACAGCGCGTCGAGGATGGAGTCGCTGATCGCATCGCAAATCTTGTCTGGATGCCCTTCGGTCACCGACTCAGAGGTAAACAGTCTGCGAGACTCGGACACGGTGCTCCCCACGGTCGGGCTGGCTGATGACACGAACAGGTTACTTGTGCGACCCGAACACCTTAGTCAACGCGTCAACAAGGACTGAACATTGGTCCACACTGTAGCCGCCAGTTGACTCTTCGACCCGAACGGCAGCGGCGTCTCGGTGCCGTCCGCGGCGAGCAGCCAACCGGCGTTGTCCTCCATCTCGAACGCCCGGCCGTCGCCGACCGCGTTGACCACGAGCAGGTCGACGCCCTTGCGGCGGAGCTTCGCCCGTGCGTGGTCGAGCACGTCGGCGCGCGAGTCGCCGGTCTCCGCGGCGAAACCGACGATCACCTGGCCGGGGCGGCGGGCCGCGACCAGTTCGATCAGGATGTCCGCATTGCGCACCAGCGCCACCGGGTCCGGGTCGTGATCGGTCTTCTTGATCTTGTGATCGGCCCGGCTGGCCGGCCGGAAGTCGGCCACGGCGGCGGCCATCACGACCACGTCCGCGTCGGCGGCCGCCTTGTGCACGGCCTCCCGCAGTTCGGCGGCCGTGCTGACGCGAACCGTCTCGGCGCCGGCCGGGTCGGGCAGGGTGAACGTGTGGGCGGCCACCAGCGTCACGTCTGCGCCACGCTGCGCGGCCACCCTGGCCAGCGCGTAGCCCTGCTTGCCGGAGGACCGGTTGCCCAGGTAGCGCACCGGGTCCAGCGGCTCGCGCGTACCACCGGCGGACACCACCACCCGGAATCCCTCAAGGTCCCGGGGCAGCGCGCCGCGGTCGGCGAGCAGCAGGCGGGCGATGTCCACGATCTCGGCCGGGTCGGCCAGCCGGCCCTTGCCGGTGTCCGCGCCGGTCAGCCGGCCGGCGGCGGGCTCGGTGACGACGGTCCCCCGCGACCGCAGCAGCGCCACGTTGTCGCGGGTCGCCGGGTGTTCCCACATCTCCGTGTGCATGGCGGGCACGAACGCGATCGGGCACCGTGCGGTCAGCAGGGTCGCGGTGAGCAGGTCGTCCGCGACGCCGTGCGCAGCACGCGCGAGCACGTCCGCGGTCGCCGGCACGACGAGCACCAGGTCGGCTTCCTGCCCGAGCCGCACGTGTGGCACGTCCGGGACGTCCACGAACACGTCGGAGTGCACCGGGTTGCCCGACAGCGCCTCGAAGGTGGCCGAGCCGACGAACCGCAGCGCGGCCTCGGTCGGCACCACGCGGACGTCGTGCCCGGACTCGGTCAGCCCGCGCAGCACCTCGCACGCCTTGTACGCGGCAATGCCCCCACCGACCCCGAGTATCACTCGCGGCCGGTGGGGAACGTCCCGGTGGGGAACGTCAGAGCCTGATTGTCGGAACGAGGTCACTCGCCCTCGGTGTGTTCGAGCAGCCCCGCGTGGATCTCCCGCATCGCGATGGACAGCGGCTTCTCCCTTGGGCCCGGCTCGACCAGCGGACCGACGTATTCGAGCAGGCCCTCGCCAAGCTGGGCGTAGTAGTCGTTGATCTGCCGTGCCCGCTTGGCCGCGTAGATCACCAGCGCGTACTTCGAGCTGACCTGCGAGAGCAGGTCGTCGATCGGCGGGTTGGTGATACCTTCCGGCGTTTCGATCTGGGTGCCAATCACGGTGGGACTGGTCACGCGCAACGCTCCTGCGATCGGTGGTGCCCGGGTCTGGAGCCCGAGCGGACGGGGCCTGGCCGGTGTTGCGGCGCGTCAGGCGCGCTGGTCCGGCCGGGTGCCCACCATCAAGGTTAGCAAGTCCGCCGCGGCCCGCCGCACGTCGTCGTTGACGACCTCGACATCGAACTCGTCCCGGGCCGCCAGCTCCTGTTTCGCGGTGGCCAGCCTGCGCCCCACCACGTCCGGCGATTC
>DATBCR010000311.1:0-4962 GCA_036270375.1 Pseudonocardiaceae bacterium
CATGTCGAGCAGAAGAACTGGTCGGTGGTGCGTCAGACGGTGGGGTATCACCGCTACCACGGCCAGGTGCAGGTCGACGTCCTCAACGGGATCTACGCGTTGCTGCGTGATCAGATCAATTTCTTTACACCGCAACAGAAACTCACCTCCAAGACCCGTGATGGCGCGAAGGTGACCAAGAAGTACGACACCGCCCAAACGCCGTTGCAGCGGGTGTGTGCCGACCGGACTGTGGACATCACCGACAAGGCCGTCCTGCACGGGCGGTACCTGCGGCTTAACCCGGCCGCGATCCGCCGGGAGATCCTCGCTCTCTGTGACGCCCTGGGGCGTGAGGTCACCCGCCATGACCTGCCCACCCGCCCCTACCACGGCTTATCCCTCGCGGGCATTTCTGGTGAGTCAACGACACCACCCACGCGGGCATCTTGACATGAGTCAACAAGACGTTGTTTGCGGCTGGCTGTGGATAACCGGGCTGATGTGGACAGTCGGCCATCATCGGGTATCTGCTGTCATCGGTATCTGCTGTCATCGGGTGGTGGCTGTTCGCTGGTCGGTCACCTGGGTTGTGTCGCCATACACCACCATGGCGCCCTTGCCGCGTCGTTTCGCCGCGTACATCGCCTCGTCCGCTCTGCGCAGCAGTTCGTCCGGGGTCAGGTCCGGATCGAATACGCACAGGCTGACCGTGCCGATACTGGCGCTGATACACAGGTCGCGGCCGCGCACCACCTGCGGCGCGCACAGCGTGTCCAGCAGCTGCTGGCTGATCCGCCGGGACACCTGCACGTGGTCGCCGGTGCTGTCGTTGGTGCCGTCGAGAAGCACGCTGAACTCGTCGCCGCCGAGGCGTGCCACCAGGTCGCCCTCGCGCACGTTCATCAGCAGCCGTTCGGCCACCGTGCGCAGGACGGCGTCGCCGGCGCCGTGGCCGAAGTTGTCGTTCACCGTCTTGAATCCGTCGATGTCGACGAACAGCAGCACCAGCGGGCGGTGGCCGCGGTCGTGCACGGCGACCGCGTCGGCCAGCCGCGCCAGGAACAGGGTTCGGTTGGCGAGGCCGGTGAGCGGGTCGTGATACGCCTGGTGTTCCAGCTGGCGCTGGCTCTCGCCGATCTGCCGCAGCAGTCGCGTGTTGTCCAGCAGCGTGACCAACTGCCGCAGGATCACCAGCCCGACGACGCCGAGACCGACGTTCACCTCAAGCGGTGACAGCGCGTCCCCGGTCGCCGTGCTAAACACCACGAACAGGCACGTGACCGCGAGCGGCAGGTACGGCACGGCAAGCGTGACGTAGTCACCGAACCACAGCCGGCCGTCCCGCACCGCCGCGTTCGGGCGGTGGCCGATGGCCGGGCGGAACGGCGCGAACGCGGCCAGCGCGAACAACGCGGGGCAGGCGATGAATCCGATGTCCGCGACGGTCGGGATCCGGGTCGCGCCGGCACCGATGAGATACGCGAACACCCATCCCGACGTGGACTGCGCGATACCCGCCAACGCGATCAGCAGCACGGGTGGCTGCCGGATCACCGAATGCGTGCGGGTGAGCACCGCGATCACGGCCAGCAGCAGCAGATACGCGGCCGGATGGGCGACGACGGTGGCCATCGCCGGACCGGTCGTCGGCCACGCGCGGAACACCGATTCCAGTACCGACACCAGAACCAGCACGAACAGCGAACCGCAGATGATCAGCGCGTCCAGCGCCTGCAGCAGCCGGCCGCGCCGCTGTTGGGGCTGGACGTGCTGCCCGGACGGTTCGTCGTGCACGAGCGTGAACACGCCAAACAGCGTCAGCACCGGCACCATGATGAAACCGACCGGGGCAAGCGTGGAACTGGGCAGGGCGACGCCGATGATCAGTTGACCCCAGATCCACGCCGACATGCCGATACTCAGGCTGGCCATCGCGGCCGCCATCCACAGCCGCCAGCGCCGTTCCGCGCCGCTCGACCGGCGTGCCGTCCACAGGAACCGGGCCGTCGCGATCAGGCTGGCACCCAACTGGAACAGTTTGTCCACGGTGACGGCGACGGACCAGTCGGCGCCACCGACCACCACGGTGACGAGCGTGGCGGCCAGTAGCAGGCCGGTCGTGCCGGCCACGGCGGCGAACTGTCTCGGCGACATGCTCCACAAAAGATGACCGGCGGTACCAGCAGGACTACGGGAGTGTAATGGCCCCACAACGCGGTGTCGACGGATTCGCGAGCTGTCAACAGTGCTGTACCGACTCACGAGGAGTGACGAACGTGAAGTACCTGCTGCTGATCCACATGAACCCGCACACGTGGGAGGCGATGAGCGAGGACGAGCACAACGAGGTTTTCGCCGGCCACAACGAGTTCATGAAGATGATCACCGAGTCCGGCGAGTTCGTCAGCAACGTCGCGCTTGCCGATCCCACGCAGAGCGCGACGGTCCGGGTCCGGGACGGCGTGCGGGTGGTCACCGACGGGCCGTACGTGGAGGCGAAGGAGTACCTGGCCGGCTACTACCTGGTGGACGTGGACAGCCCGGAGCGCGCGATGGACCTGGCCGCGATGATCCCGGACGCCTCGTTCAACGCGATGGAAGTACGTCAGGTGATGGACATCGGTGGCAGTGAGATGTGACGCGCGAGCTTGGCACCCTCGGAGAGGACGGGCACGGCCGCCGTCGGCCACGATGGAGATGGCCGGCGGCGACCCGCGCCGTGTCGTTTCGCGAGGAGGGCACCCGATGCTGGTATGTGTCACCGGCGGGACCGGTTTCGTCGGCGCACACTCGATCGCCGCCCTGCTGCGGGCCGGCCATCGGGTCCGGATGCTCGCGCGGACGGCCGCCGGGGTCGAGAAAGCCCTGACACCGCTTGGTGTTCAGCTGGCTGATGTGGACGTCGTCATCGGCGACGTCACGGACGAGATCGCGGTGGCACGCCTGATGACCGGGGCATGCGGTGTGCTGCACGCGGCCGGGCGGTACTCGTTCGACAGCCGGCAGCGGGCGGAGATGCGGCGGGTCAACGTGCGGGGCACCGAGCTGGTGCTCGCGGCGGCACGGCGGGTCGGCGCGGACCCGATCGTGCACGTGTCCAGTTTCGGCGCGCTGCTGCCGGCCCGGCGTCGGATCGTGGCCGCCGACTCGCCGGTCGGCCAGGCGCGCGAGCCGTACCTGGCGAGCAAGGCGGCCGCCGAGGTGATCGCCCGCCGGCACCAGGTGCAGGGCGCGCCGGTGGTGATCACGTACCCGCCCGCGCTGCTCGGCCCGCACGATCCGCATCTGGGTGACCAGAACACGCGGCTGCGCAACACGTTGCGCGGACTGATGCCGATGTGGCCGCTCGGCGGTTTCCCGACCGGCGACGTGCGCGACACCGCGGCCCTGCACGCAGGCCTGTTCAACCAGCCGCTGCTCGCTCGTGACAGGTACTTCGGCCCTGGCCATTACCTGACCACTCGACGGCACATGCGGGCGCTGCGGGCGGCCACCGGTCGGGCTCTGCCGGCGATCTACCTGCCGGCACGCGCGATGCTGCCGGTCGGTGTGCTGACCGGCTGGGCGCAACGGGTGTGGCCGTGGCACATACCCGCCGAATACGGCGCCATCTACACGTGCGCGTGCGCGACGCGGGTGGTGGACCACGACAGCATGCTGGGGATCAAGCCCCGGCCGATCGGCGAGACCATGGCGGACACCGTTCGCTGGCTCTACCGGGAAGGTCAGCTCACCGAGCGACAGGCGGGTGTGCTGAGCTGGAACTCGGAATCGGCGCCGGTCGTCGATCCGATCCGTGTGTCACGGCGGCCGGCGGCGTAGCCGGACGGGTGGCCGCCGGCTGGCTACACTGCGCCTTCGGTGTCATCGCACGGAAGACGGCTGTCGATTGCGCGACTGGGAAGCGATACGGAACGGCCGCGTGCTGTTCGAGGACGACGCGGCTCTCGTGCTCGACAAGCCGGCCGGCATCGCGGTCATGGGCGAGCGGCACGACACCGACCTGGTCCAACTGGCCGCGGAGCACGGCGAGACGCTGTTTCCCGCACACCGCATCGACAAGGTCACTTCAGGCGCGATCCTGTTCGCGCGGCGGTTGCGTTATCACGGCGATCTCACCCGGCAGTTCAATCGGCGGACCGTGGACAAGGCCTATCTCGCCGTGACCCGGTCCGTCGGCCTGCCGGAGTGGGGGACGATCGAGTTGCCACTGAGCGTCGGCCGCAAGAACCGGGTGCGGGTCGCGGCGGAACGTGCCGCCATTGTCGGTGACGGGCATCGGTGGTTCGTGCCGGCGGGCGAGGTCTTCACGTCCGGGCCGTCGTATCCGTCGGTGACCGCGTTCGCGACCGTGTGGACGGGCGACGCGCACACCCTGCTGGTGGTGCGGCCGATCACCGGGCGCCGCCACCAGATCCGGGTCCATCTGGCATGGATCGGCCACGAGTTGGCCGGCGACCCGCTGTTTCACGGGCAGGGTCCCCGAACCCTGCTGCATTCGTGGCGACTGGCGTTCGACGCCGCATGGCTGGCCGGCACCCGGCTCACACCGACCGCACCGCCCGGCGACGACTTCTGGTCCCCGATACCCGATCTGCCGACGCCGGAAAGCGTGCTGCCCCAAGCAGATCAGCGCCTGACGTGGCTGCGCGAGCGAACGGCGGGACTGCACGCGCCGACGGCTGACAACGGATCGTCGCCAAGCGAGGAGTGAACGCAAGAACGCGGGGTTCCGTGGAGCGCGGGCGCCCGATGGCCGGGCGGAACGGCGCGAACGCGGCCAGCGCGAACAACGCGGGGCAGGCGATGAATCCGATGTCCGCGACGGTCGGGATCCGGGTCGCGTTCTGTTCGTGGGTGTCAGAACGCGTGGCGGGCTTCCTCGTGTTCGTCGACTATCGCCTCGGCCGCGTCGCACCAGGCGAGTTCCGCGTCGGCCACGGCGATCGTGTGTGCTCGGACCAGGCGTGCGGCCAACAG
>DATBCR010000312.1:0-5693 GCA_036270375.1 Pseudonocardiaceae bacterium
GCCAGGACACACGCCGTCGCCGGCATCAACGGCGACTACTTCGAGATCCACGCCAGCGGCCGCCCGCTCGGCGGCGTGATCACCGACGGCCAACTCATGAAGAGCCCACGCCCTGACTACAACGCCCAACTGACCGTCCGCGCCGACGGCAGCATGGCGATCGGACCGGAAACCTACACCGGCACGATCACCGACGGCCCCGCCAGCACCACGCTGACCTCGGTCAACGTCCTCAACGACACAGCCGCTGGCGGCATCACCCGCATCACCCCCGCGCTCGGCGCCACCGGCCAGCTCGCCGGCCCTGCGGTCCTGGTTGCTGGCCACCTCAGCGGCACGTCCCTCGTGGTCGATACCGTGCAGCCCAACACAACCGCGGTGCCCGCCGGCACGACCGGCCTGCTCGGCGGCGGGACCGGCGGCCAGTGGCTGGCGAACACGGTGCACGCCGGCGACACGATCGCGATCAGCGAGCGGATCAGCCCCGACGACCAGCCGCGCCAACTGCTCTCCGGCGCCACGATGCTGGTGCGCGACGGCGCGGTCTACGCCGACCCGACCGGCACGCCGCCATCCGGTGTGAACCCGGAAACCGCGGTCGGCCTGACGCGGGACGGCCGGCACGCGATCGTCGTCACCCTGGACGGCCGCTTCGGCGAGACCACCGCGGTCGGCGTCAGCCCCACCCAGGTCGCCGGCTACCTGATCCAACACGGCGCCTACAGCGCACTGCTGCTCGACGGTGGCGGCTCGACCGAGATGGTCGCCCGAGCGCCCGGCGACGCATCGGCGTCCGTCGTGAACACGCCGTCGGACGGTGTCCAACGCCCGGTGGCCAACGGATTGTTCATCTACACCAACGAATCCACGCCCGGTCCGGCCAGCGACGTCGTGGTCGACGGCGGTACTCCGGTGACCACGGTGCCCGGTGCGACCGTGCCTGTTCCGGTGTTCTCCGTTGATCGAAACGGCAACCCGGCCAGTGGCACGCCGTCGGTGACGATTCTGCCCAGCGGATTCGCGGACTGGACCAATGGACAGCTCACCGTGCACCGGGCCGGCCGTGGCGAGTTGATCGCCCGGGCCGGTGGCGTGACAGCGCGCGAACCCCTGCGCGTGGTACAGCGCCTCGCCTCGCTCGCGGTGTCGCCGAACCAGCCCGACCTGATCAACGGCGCCACCCAGGCGTTCACCCTATCCGGCACCACCGCGACCGGACAGGCCGCCACCGTGCTGGACGCGAACCACCGGCCGGCGCGGGTCAGCGTGCCGGCGGCGGCCGCACGCTGGACCGTCGACCGGCCGGACCTGGGGACCGTCGACGCCGACGGCGTGTTCACGGCAGCCGCGCAGGGCGCCGGCCTGGCCACCGTGACCGCGACCGTCGGCGGACGCACCGCAACGGCCGGCGTGGCGGTCGGCTCGAACAGCCAACTCGTGTCCAGCCTGAGCGACGTGGCCAACTGGCGGCTGCGCAACACCACCGGCGCGCCGGCCACGCTCGCGCTGGCCGCCGGTGTGCTTCCGCCGGGCGCGACCGGCCTCGGCTCGCTGCGGATCACGTACACCATGCCGGCCGGTCCCGGCGTGAAACAGCTCGTCTTCTGGGACACCAACGACATCACCATCGGCGCGAACGCGGCCGGCGCCACCCCGACCGCCATCGGCCTGTGGGTCAACGGCGACCACAACGGCCTTATCCTGCACGAGCAGTACATGCAGATCAACGGCCAAGCCGCGCCACTGGCCGAAACCCTTGTCACCTGGCAGGGTTGGCGGCTCTACACCGCACAGGTGCCGCCAGGCACCCAGTTCCCGATCACCATGAACTTCCTGGACTTCCTGGCGATCAACCCGAGTACCACGGTCAGCGGCACCCTGGACGTGGGCGGCCTACAAGCCCTGTACTCACCGCGACCTGTCGTCACCCCGCCCTATGTCGCCATCCCGGACAACCCGGATTGGTTGCAGTACAAGGAAAGCGGCATAAGTCCAAACGGGACTACCGTGCTCACCGGCGGTGACGCACATCTGCTCGCCAGCGACCCAGGTTCGGCCAGCAGCAACGTTTTCAAGGCGATCAGCACTGTCAAGCCGACCGCGGCCCAGTTCCTCGGCGACATGTCCGACGACGGCCAACCAGCCGACCTCTCCTATGCCCAATCCGTCATGGCATCACTCGGGGTCCCGTACCGGGACGCGGTCGGTAACCACGAGATCAGCCAGGGAGCGTTGCCGGAGAACGGAAACTTCGCCGCCGACTTCGGCCAGACCCACTACGCCTACCAACTGGGCGCCGCCCAGTGGATCGTCACGGACAGCGCACATGGCGGCCTGCTGTCCTCCGATCCGTTCGGCGTGCCCGGCGAAGCGCAGTACCCGTGGCTGGTGGCACAGTTGTCCGGCGCGACCGCGCCGGCCGTCGTCGTGGTGACACACATGCCGCCGTACGACCCGCATCCGGTGGCGGACAGCCAGTTCACCGACCGCTGGGAGGCTCGGATGTACGTCCGGCTCATCCAGCGCTACCAGCAGACGCACCCCGACCGCCACGTGATCCTGCTGGACGGCCACGCCCGCGGCTTCGCAGAACAGATCCTCGACCCGACCGGCCGACCAACCGACACCGCGCACGGCGGCATCCCGCAACTCACCGTGGCCGACCTCGGCATGCCGGCCTACGCGCCCGCGAACCAGGGCGGTTTCTACCACTTCGCCCTGCTGCACGTATCGCCGTCCGGTGACATCCAGTTCACCGTCGAACCGGTCCTGTCCTCGATCACGATCGCGGTCCAACCAGCCGTCCCGGCCGGCACGAGCACCCAACTCGCCGCCACCGGCACCGCCGTCGGCGGCGACAACCAGCCAACCCTCCTGGTACCGATCGCCGATCCGGCGTCCCACGTGTGGGCGTCCAGCAACCCGCGAGTGGCCACTGTGGACGCAAGAACCGGTGTGCTCACGGCACGGCATCCTGGCAACACGGTGGTGTCGGTGACAAGCGGCGGCATCACCGCGACCACAACGGTGACCGTGACCTGACCGGTGGCGGCCGCCGGTGTGTCCGGAGAGTCCAACGACGCCGTCGCTTACGGCGAGCGGTTCGGCCTCGGTTCGTACGAGTTCGAGCTGGTCGACAGGATCTATACGTCGTCATTCAAGCGGGGCCGGCTGCTGCGCTTCATCGCGATCTGCGACGTTCCCATCTTGGTGGGCCCGTTGGTCGCGGCGCACAGCTTCGTGGTCGCGGTCGTCGTGGTGTCGTTGTTCGTCGTTCTTCCTGGTGTGGCCGGCGCGGTGCTGCTCCGACGCCCCCAATCGGTGTGCGTCGGCGGGATCCTCTGGTACGCCGACGGGTTCGTGCAGTTGACGGAAGTGCAACCAGAGCCGCGCGTCATACGGTGGCAGGACGTGATCTGGTTCAGCGTCAGGGTGGACGAGTTGGACGCGTCCCCCTTTCCCTTGATCACGTCGTGCACTGTCGGCGACCGGTCGGGCAACCGGGTGAAGCTCCCGGCCCGGATGGGCGGCAAGCTGCTCGCCGAAAAGGCCGACCGGCTGGTGGCTGCCCGCGTCGTCCCCGAACTTGTCCGCGCCTTCGACGCCGGCGACCGTGTCAGCTTCGGCCGCATGGCAATCGACCACCACGGCATCACCGACAATGGGGCGGCGCAACAACGGTTCTTCGCATGGGACGCCATCCGCTCGATCGACATCGACGCCCGCGTCGACATCACGGTGCACGGCCACCGGAGGAGCCGCGAGATCAGCCTGAACGAGACTCAGAACGCCTTCTTCGCCTGGCATGTCATCGAACACGCCGCAGCGTCGGCGAACGTTCCGATCCGATACGTCCGCGAAAAGAACATGCCACCTCGCGTCCCCCTCCAGCACTGACACGAGACCCCAGGTTGGGCTCATTCCTGCTCGGCGAGGGCGGCGAGCCCATCGAGCGACGCCAGAAGCTTGTCCGCCGTGGTCGCACGAGCCCGCTCAAGACGCTTGTCGTCTGTCAACCGTGTCCAGTCATAGGTGTGGATCACCCGGGTGCGTGCGGCGTCCACCGGCTCAAGCTCCCATCGCCACAGATGTCCGGGAGGCTCCTGCCCCGGCTCGGCAGGACGCCACGCGATACACCGACGCTCTTCGAATTCGACCACGTGGTTCTCGCGAACAGTGCCCCGTGTCAGGGTCACCCGGAACACCTCGCCCACGGCCCGGACCCGCTGCCCGGCAGCCGCCTCGGCCAGGTTGTCGTTGCCGTCCCAACGCGGCTGCTGGGCCGGGTCGGCGATCAACTCGAAGATCTTGGTCGCGCTGGCGGCGATCTCGCGACGGGCGGTGACGATGCGCGAAACCTGATCAGGGCTGGACATGCCCACATTGAAACACGGGACACCGAACGCCTGGCGCGCCCTAGTCTGAACAGCGACACGTCGGCTGGGGTGGGTGGGCATGCAATTTGACGGAACGGAATCGTGGTTGATCAGCGTCGACCAGTGGGATCAACATCTGGACTGGGCGCTGTGGATCCGGGCCGCGGAACGAATCGAGGTGCCGGCGGACGAAGTGGTCACCGGACCGCCGGACGTGGACCCGCTGCCCCAGCCGTCCCTGGACTCGGGCGACGATCTGGCCGAGGGATGGGTGTTGTGGTGGCGGACGTTGGTCGCCCGAACGTGGCAGGCGGGCGTGGATGAACTGACCAGGTTCAGCCCGCCGGATTTCGACGGCCTCACGGACTATCCGACGCTGCGACAGGTCATCAGAACACGGTGGCGCGAGGCCAATGCGTGGCATTCGGCTCGCAAGCGCGCCGGGGTCCGAGCGCTCAGGGCGACAGCCGGTCAAGAAGGTGCGGTCGTGGGGGCGGTCGAGGCCGAGATCGGTCGCAAGGCCGCGCCGTTCTCGTTGCGGATCATCGTGGTTCCCGTCCTGGACCAACGGATTCGCTCGGCGGGGACGTCGACGTTCCTCGTCCCCGAGCGGCTGTATGCCGGTACCGACTACGACGATTGGCTGCGCGAACTCGTGCGCACGCTCGCCTGAACGCGATCACGTGCACTGGCCGACAATGCCGCTACGCTCGATCGAGCACCGAGGAGGCACCAGTGATCGAACGCGACGTCGACATCGCGGACCAGAAGATCGCCTTCGCGGAGTCGGCCGGCACCGGCCGTCCCGTCATCCTGCTGCACGGCAACTCGTCATCGTCACGCGTGTGGCATCCCATGATGACCGGTCCGTTCGGCCAGCGGTTTCGTTGTCTGGCCCTGGATCTGCCCGGACACGGCCGCTCAGCCCGCGCGACACGGCCCGACAACTACTCCCTGCCGGGCTACGCCCACATTCTCACCGGCTTCACCGAAGCGCTGGCCGTACCGGACGCGGTCGTCGTCGGCTGGAGCCTTGGCGGGCACATCGTCATCGAAGCCACACCAGCACTACCCGAAGCCGCCGGGTTCGTAATTTTCGGCACCCCACCGGTCGGCACCCAAGCCCAGTTGGGCGAAGCGTTCCTCCCGAACCCAGCCGTGAACGTGGGCTTCACCGCCGACGTGGACACCGAAACCGCACGGTCCTACGCCACAGATTTCCTCGCACCGGGCTCGACCATCCCGTTGGACGAGTTCGTCGCCGACATCCTCGCCACCGATGGCCAGGCCAGGTCCGCCCTGCTCACCAGCATCGGC
>DATBCR010000313.1:0-3702 GCA_036270375.1 Pseudonocardiaceae bacterium
CGTGCAGGCTGGAGCGCGGGAAACCGGTCCGTACGTGCAGGTCGGCCAGCGATGTCCAGGCCGGGTTGGCGGCGAAGGTCTCCAGCAGGTCGATGGTCCGGCGCGCCGATTTGACCCCGGTGCCGGACTCCTCACCCGCCGCTTCCACTTGAGTGGTCTCGTCGTGGATCGCCCGCACCTCCGCGCGTCGTGGCATGTGTGTCCCCTCCCTGGTGTCCGCCCGATCCTCGCCCATCGACCGGCCGTTGACACCTGTGCGCCACCACATTAACTTCTGAGGCAGATTTCCTCTACTTGAAGTTCGTTCAGCTACATGTCATCGTTCTTGTATGTGAACAGAAGCCCACGGACTCCCCGCCCACCACGGACTCGATGAGAGAGCGACACATGACCCGGTACCCGACCGACCTGTCCGGCCTGCTCGCCTTCCCGCTGACGCCGTTCACGGAGGGCCTCGAACTGGCGCTGGACGTGCTGGCCGAGCAGGTCGAGGGACATCTCGACGCGGGCGCCGGCGCGCTGTTCGTCGCGTGCGGGACCGGGGAGTTCAGCGCGCTCGCGCCACACGAGGTGCGGGCGGTACTGCGCCGCACCCGCGAGGTGGCGGCCGGGCGGGTGCCAGTCTTGGTCGGTGCCGGTGGCGGGCCGGAACTGGCCAGGGCCGGCGTGACCATGGCCGAGGGCGAGGGAGCGGACGGAGTCCTGCTGCTCCCCCCGTACCTCGTGTCGGGTCCGCCGGCCGGTTTGGTTGACCACGTTCGGTACGTCGTGCGGGACAGGGACGTACCGGTGATCGTCTATCACCGCTCGTCCGGGGCGTGCACCCCGGAGACGGCGATGGCGTTGCTGGACGTACCGAACGTGGTCGGCCTGAAGGACGGCATCGGCGACGTCGACATGATGACCCGGATCGTCACCTCGGTGCGCGGCAGTGACCATCCGAGGGCGGCGGAGTTCTTGTTCCTCAACGGTTTGCCCACCGCCGAGGTGTCCGCGCGGGCCTACCGGGCGATCGGCGTGCGCACGTACTCGTCCGCCGTGCACTGCTTCGCGCCGACGATCGCGAACGCCTTCCACCGCGCGCTGGACACCGGCGACGACAAGATCGTGAACGAACTGCTGCGCGGCTTCTACCTGCCACTGGTCGCGCTGCGCGACGAGACACCCGGTTTCGCGGTATCACTGGTGAAGGCGGGTGCCCGGCTGCGCGGCGCGAAGGTCGGCGGCGTGCGACCGCCGCTGCGTGACCCGAACCCGGACCAGCTCGACCGGCTCGACCGCATCATCGCGGCCGGCCTCGGCCTGCTGGCCGAGCTGACCGATGCGGAGATGGCCGGATGAAGATCCAGCACGTCGAGTTGACCCCGGTCGCGTTCGCCGACCCGCCTCTGCGCAACGTGATGGGCGTGCACGAGCCGTGGGCGCTGCGCAGCGTGCTGCGCCTGGTGTGTGAGGACGGGGTGGTCGGACTGGGGGAGTCGTACGGGGACAAGGGTTTTCTCGACGTGGCTGGGCGGGTGGCGGCGCAGTTGGCCGGGCACGACGTGTTCGACCTGCACGGCCTGCGGGCGGTCGTGGCCGGCGCGGTCGGTGGCCGGGTCTATGCCGACCAGCACGGGCTCACCGGTGCGTTCTCCGGTGACAAGACGCTGGCGACGGTGTACTCACTGTTCGAGGTGGCCTGCCTTGACGCGCAGGGGCACGCGCTCGGCCGGCCGGTGGTCGACCTGCTCGGCGGCGCGGCGCGGGATCGGGTGGACTTCGCGGCGTACCTGTTCTACAAGTTCGGCGCGCACAGTGACGGCCGGACCGACGAGTGGGGCGAGGCGGCGACACCCGAGTCCATTGTGGAGCAGGCTCGGGTGATGATCGGCAAGTACGGCTTCGGTTCGCTGAAGCTCAAGGGTGGCGTGTTTCCGCCGGACGAGGAGATCGCGGCGGTGCGGGCGTTGGCGGACGCGTTTCCCGATCATCCGCTGCGTGTCGATCCGAACGCGGCCTGGCGGGTTGACACCGGGATCCGGGTGGCTCGGGAGCTGGACGGTGTGCTGGAGTATCTGGAGGACCCGACTCCCGGGATTCCGGGGATGGCTGAGGTGGCGGCTACGGCGAGTATGCCGTTGGCCACCAACATGTGTGTCGTCCGGTTCGCCGACCTGCCGCCGTCGGTGGCTCAGAACGCGGTCGGCATTGTGTTGTCCGATCACCATTACTGGGGCGGGCTGCGGTTGACGCAGTCGCTTTCGGTGCTGTGTGAGACGTTCGGCATCGGGCTGTCCATGCATTCCAACAGCCACCTCGGAATCAGCCTGGCGGCGATGGTGCACGTCGCTGCGGCCACGCCGCATCTCAGCTACGCGTGCGACACGCATTGGCCGTGGAAGGCCGAGGACGTGATCGTGCCCGGCGCGCTGGACTTCCGTGACGGCGCGATCCGCGTGCCGACCGGGCCCGGACTCGGTGTCGAACTGGACACCGACGCACTGGCGCGGGCCCACGAGAGCTACGTGCGGGCCGGGCTGACCGCGCGCGACGACGCGGGCTACATGCGCAATTTCGAACCGGACTTCCAGCCGAACATCGCGCGATGGTGAGGAGTGCGACGCCATGCGGGTGACCGGATACGCCTATCCGTGGGACGTGCTCGGCGATCCCGGCTTCGTCGACCGGGTCGGTGATCTCGGCGTCGACGAGGTGGCGATCGCGGTCGCCTACCACTCGACGCGGGCGGCCACCCCATGGCACACCGGGCGGACTTCCGTGCTGGCCGGCCATTCCGCGCTGTACCGGCCGGTTCGGGAGGACATCTGGCGGTCGCGGGCGCTACGGCCGGAGCCGGCCGGGTGGATGCGGCCGATGGACGTGTCCGGAGACAGCGCGGGCAGTGCCGTGCGGGCGTTGGCCGCGGCCGGTGTCGGTGCCGCGCTGTGGGTGGTGCTCCTGCACAACTCGCTGCTGGGGAACAGGTTTCCCGGGCTTGCCGTGCGGGACTGTTTCGGGCAACCGTATCCGTGGGCGTTGTGTCCGTCTCGTGCTCAGGTGCGTGAGTACGCGGCGACGCTCGCTGCCGAGTGCGTCCGGGATCTCGCCTGTGAGACGGTGATTCTGGAGTCCTGCGGGCAGATGAGTGCGGTGCACCAGCACACTCACGAGAAGACGGATGCGGTGTGGGCGCCCGCGGTGGCGCGACTGCTGTCGATCTGCTGCTGTTCCGGGTGCACGCGGCACTGGCGGGATGCCGGCCTCGACCCGCGTCGCACGACGACCGCTGTCGCGCACCGGGTGTCGGCGATCATCGCCTCGGGGGATCTCACGGTTGTCGATGACGGACTTCCGCAGGATCTGCGGGATGTGTTGCTGCTCGGTCGGCAGCGGTCCACCGACCTGTTGCGGGACCAGGTCCTCGACGCGATCGGGGAGCCGGAGCGGGTGGTGTTGCACGGGAGTCCCGATCCGTGGGCGACCGGCGCCTTGCCCGGGCTGACACCCGCTGTGGCCAAGGATGTGCACGGGGTCGTGCTGCCGTGCTGGCCGCCGACCGCGGCCAGCGTCGACCTCGTTCGAACCGCTCGTGCCGAACTCCCCGTCGGGGTGGACATCGGCGCCTATGTCACGGCGGTCGCCGCCGCGCGCGTACCGGATATCGCCGGCTATGTCACGGATCTCGCGTCGGCCGGCGCGGACGAACTGCATTTGTACCAC
>DATBCR010000314.1:0-2922 GCA_036270375.1 Pseudonocardiaceae bacterium
CGCCGGAAACTGATCGTCGCGGTGCTCGGTGTCGTGCTCGGCCTCGCCGGGCTGGGCCAACCCGCTGTGTCGACGGCGGCCCAGACCGCGCCGACCGGCGACAACATCTGCGTCGTCAATCCGCTCGGCAATCCGGTGGACGGGTGTGCGTCGATACTGCCGTGGCACATCGGGCCGCCGAACCCGTGCCACTGCGACTACGCGGTCATCATCGGCGTGCCCGGCAAGACCCCGCCGGCCACGGTCGACCGGGTGGACAAGGACGTCGCGCAGGGCATGCTGCTGCTCGGCGAGGCCGCGGTGAGCGGTGATCCGGGGCAGGCACAGCAGGACACGGCACAGGCGCAGGCCGCGTTCACGGACGCGGCGACCGCGATCGGCAGCGGCCAGTTCGTCCAGCCGATGGTCGGGTTCATCGATCCCGCCAAAGGCACGTTCACGGTCTGGGACAACCAGTGGCGGGTGGACGTCGGCAAGCACCTGACCAACGGGCTGTCACTGCTTCAGCAGCGCCAGACCACGGCGGGCATGGCCGAACTCGCCTCGGCCTACACCGAACTGGACCAGAACGGCTCAGCCGCCGGCTGAGCCAGCACACCCGCAATACCAACAATTCCCATAACCCCGACCGCGATTCCGGAGGAATCATGCGGAAGACCTTGCTCGCCCTCATCCTGGCCGCCTGCGCGGCGCTGACCTTTCCCACCGCGGCCACCGCGAGTCCGGCGCACACCGGTCCGTCGGTGGCGCACGCCGGCCCGTCCGTGGTGCACCCCATGGGCCCGAATGGCTACGGCTTCTGCTTCCCGACCCCGGGGGGCGGCTGGTTCTGCGTGATCGTCGTGTACGTACCGCAGCCGTGCCACTGCCCGCCGCCACCGTGTGGTGACTGCCCTGAGGCCGTCGATCTCGGGCTGGCGGTCCTGCCGCCGAACGAAGCGACCCAGGTGTACGGCAACGTCCAGACCGGGATGCAGCAACTCGGCCAGGCAACGGTGACCACCGACCCCAGGCAGGCCGCCGCACTGCGGGCCGCCGCGCTGAACTCGTTCACCAACGCGGCAAAACTGCTCGGTGGGTTGCAACTGAGCCAGCCGACGGTCGGCTTCCTCGACGCCAAGGGCGCGTTCAACCCCGACCCGGTGTCCTGGCGGCAGCAGGCCGGCAACGACCTGGCCAAGGGCCTGATCGACTTGCAGCAGTCGTTCGTCCAACCGGTCCCACAGCCGTGGCGCGACGCGGCGGCCGCCTCGTTCAACGAGGCCAACACGATCTACGCGCAGCACGCCGGGTCCAGTGTGCAGGGCTGAGCGGCCCCACGCACGGCAGGCACTCGACGTGGACGACAATCCGGTGTGTGCCTGAGCTTCCCGAAGTAGAGGTGGTCCGGCGCGGCCTCGCCGAGCACACGGTCGGCCGGACCGTGGCCAAGGTCGAGGTGCACCATCCGCGGTCGATTCGGCGGCACCTGCCGGGTGCCGCCGATTTCGCGGGCCGGCTGGCCGACCGAACGCTGGAGTTGGCACGCAGGCGCGGCAAGTACCTCTGGCTGGAACTGGGCGGCCGCGAGTCCGGCGACGCGATCCTGGCGCACCTCGGGATGAGCGGCCAGATGCTGGTGCGGCCGGTCGGTGCCGCCGACGAGACCCACCTGCGGATCCGGTTCGTGTTCGCGGACAACGGCCCGGAACTGCGGTTCGTGGACCAGCGGACGTTCGGCGGTCTCGCGGTCACCGAGTTGGTCGAGTCGCCGTTCGGGCCGGTGCCGGAGCCGATCGCACACATCGCCCGCGACCCGATGGAGCCCGGATTCGACTTACCGGCGGTGATCGATGCGTTGCGGCACAAGCGAACCGACGTGAAACGCGCGCTGCTCGACCAGACCCTGGTGTCCGGCATCGGCAACATCTACGCCGACGAGGCACTGTGGCGGGCACGGCTGCACTGGTCCCGCCCCACCGCGAAACTGAGCCGCAAACAGGCGAGCGACGTGCTCGGCGCCGCGACCGACGTGATGACCGAGGCGCTCGCCGTCGGCGGGACCTCCTTCGATGCGTTGTACGTCAACGTGAACGGCCAGTCCGGCTACTTCTCCCGCTCGCTCGCGGTCTACGGGCAGGAGAACCAGCCGTGCCAGCGCTGTGGCACCGATGTGGTCCGCGAGGCGTTCATGAACCGCTCGTCGTACTTCTGTCCGCGCTGCCAGCCGCCGCCCCGGTCCCGCTGAGCGACGTCATCCGCCGCAGCACCGGGACGGCGGCCAGCACCAGGTCGCGATCGGCTTCGTCCAGTTCGTCCAGTCGCGCCCGGAGTTGGTCGGCCTGGCCGTGCGCGATGGTGAGCAGGGTGTCCCGGCCGGCGTCGGTGAGATGCACCCGGATCGCCCGCCCGTCCGACATGTCCGGGATCCGCCGCACGAGCCCGGCGGTTTCCAGGCTGTTCGCCACCGTGGTCGCGGTCGGCTGCGAACAGCACACCCGCGCGGCCAGCTCACCGATCCGCGCCGGCCCGGCCTCGGACAGGTGCACCAGCACCAGGAGTTGCGTCGGGTGCAGACCGCGCGACGCGGACGTGCGGCGCAGGCTGCGCATGAGTCGGTGCAGCGCGAGGAGCAGGTCCAACGCCGTGTCGTCGGTCGTCTCGACAGTCAAGGTCCCGCTCCTTCCGCCGCACATGGCCGTCGGGTTAGGACGTTCGCACCCGAGGGCGGTAGATGTCCAGCCATACCGCCAGATCCAGCGCCCGTTCGAGGCCGTGCCGCAGCCCGAAGGTGATGCCGGCCGCGTCCATCTGCACGGCGTCCGCCAGCCATTCCCGGCCGACCAGCGCGAACACCGGGTTGTCGTGGTCGGCAAGCAGTTCCTTGCCCTGCTGCTGCAACGCCAACGGGTACTGCGGGTCCTGCGTGGACGGATACGGGCT
>DATBCR010000315.1:0-11869 GCA_036270375.1 Pseudonocardiaceae bacterium
GCCACCCGCATTGCTGCGAGCCCACGCCACCCGGACCGGTCCGGCGACCTGTCGCCCGTGGATCTGTTCAGCCAACACATTGGTTCGCTGCCACCCGCGTTGCAACGAACCGCTGCGTGTCCGGTTGGAGTCGGCAGATTCGGCTTTGCTGGCACCATTCTGAACTCAAGCCAGGGCTTCGGTCGTTTGGGTCGCGGCACGTGCGGCGTCCTGGTTGATCGGCGCGGGGCGTGCGTCGATCAACTGGCGGTCAGTTCCAGTGTGGAACCGGTGCGGGCCTTGCGAACCCGTAGCCGTACCGGGATTCGCTGGCGTAACTCCTCCACATGGGACACCACGCCGACCACCCGTCCGCCGGCGCGCAGCTCGTCCAATGTGTCCATTACCTGGTCCAAGGCGTCGGCGTCCAACATGCCGAATCCCTCGTCCACGAACAATGTGTCCAGTAATGCACCTCCGGTTTCCGCCGCGACGACATCGGCCAGGCCGAGCGCCAGCGACAACGAGGCGAGGAACGACTCCCCGCCGGACAACGTCTTTGCCGGCCGAACCTGGCCGGAGTAGTCGTCGAGCACGTCAAGACCGAGGCCGCCTCGCGTACCGCGCGGCCCGGCGGCGCTGGAATGCACGAACGAGTACCGGCCCTCGCTCATCTGCCGCAGTCGCCGGGTGGCCGCCACCGCCACCTCGGCCAGCCGTGCCGCCAAAACGTATGACCGCAACGACATCCGGCGCGCGTTCTGTCCACGACCGTTCACCACGTCCGTCAGCGCGACCAACCGCTGAAACTCCGCCTCGACCGGCGCCAACTGCCGCCACGCACGCGTCAATCGCTCGGCCAGACGGTCCACTTCCTGTTCTCGGCGCCGTGCCGCATCGAACACAACACCCGCCGCCTCGGCTTCGCTCGCCGCCTCCGTCGCCAGTACTTCGGCGGACGCCACATCAACGACCGTGTCCGCATCTACGCCGGCAAGTTCCGGTTCGGCCAGAACCGCCTGTGCCGCAGCGGATCGCCGGTCTGCTTCGGCCAGTTGCCCGGCCAAGGCAGCCATTGCCGCGTCGTCTCGCGCGGCTTCGACAGCCTCCGTTGGCCCGACGAAACCTGCCTGTTCGGCTGCCTTGGCCAGTGCCGAGTCGAAATCGGACTGGCGGGCCTCCGCACCAAGCCGGGTCGATTTGGCTTCAGCACAGGCATCGAGCGCCTCGACCACGTCCAGTAGGTGCGCCCGGCGGGTTCGCACCTCCGGGAACGAACCCCTCGCCAGCGCCAGCCTTTCGGCACGATCGGCAACCACGGCGGCGAGCGAAGTCCGGTCCGCCGCCGCGGCAGCCAGTTCGCGCTGCGCGTCTGTCAATCGCATGCGCAATGCCTCGGACTCCCGCTCCAAAGCCACCACCGTGGCGGTTCTCGCGGGCAATGACTCCCCGCAGGCGCGGACCGCGTCGAGTTCGTCCGATGCGGTGGCCAAGCTGGTTGCCAACTCGTCGGCTGTCCGGTCAGCCAACCGGTCGCGTAGCGCGCACAGCCGATGCTCTGCTTGGGTGGCGATGTCGGCCACGTGTTCACGTCGGACCGCGGCTGCCCGTTCCGCCTCTGTCGCGGCCCGCTCGTCAGCGTCGCTGACCGGGTGGCCGGTTGCCGTTGCAGGGGCCGGGTGTTCGGCCGAACCGCAGACCGCACACGGATGATCGTCGCGGAGTTCGCCGGCCAGTTCCGCTGCCATGCCGGCCAACCGCCGCTGCCGGATGTCGAGCAGCGTCTCCCTGGCACGCTGATGTTGGTCGACTGCATCTGATGCGGCAACTCTGGCGTCGGCGGCGGCCTGAACCACGCCGGGCAGCCGCAGTGCGTCGCGGTTCAGTATTTCGAGTTCCGCGACCCGGTCGGCCAGGCCGGCCACCTGCCCGGTCGCGCGATTCGCTTCGTCCAATGCGGTGTGTGCGGCGGTTGCCCGCATTGGTATGCCGGACAAGAGATCTGTCACTTGGCGGCTGGTGTCGGTCGCCGATTGTTCGCGTTCGACGAGTTCGGCAAGACGTATGTCGTCGAGACGTTGCCGTTCGGCTTCGGCCACCAGGGGACGTAGTTCGCCTGCTTCGTCCCGCAATACGCCCGCTCGCTCGCGGAGGGCGCTGGCCGCGTCGTTGCCGTGCGCGCCAAGCAGTGCGGACCAATCGGCGTCGGCTCCCACCAGTGCGCGGACCGAACCCACCGTCCGTGCCTCGGCTCGGTGGGCCGCCGCTGATTCCTCGGCTGCCCGCTTCGCGGTCCGGTACGCCACCAACACCGGGACGGCCCGGCGGGCCGCGGCCAACTCGTCCGTCCAGGACTGGCGTCGCCCGGCTGATTCGGCCAACTCGGCAAGGGTTGCGCTGGCCGAACGGACCCGGCGAACGCGCTGCGCGAGTTCCAACTGGCGCTGCAGATCCGCGTCGGCCCGCTCCCGGGCCTCCCGTGCCTGCAGGTCGAATTTGCCTGTCAGTACCGCATCTTCGGCGAGCCGGGCACGCACCGCGGCCAGCCAGGACGAGTCCGGTGCGTCCTCCGCCACACCGTCATCCGTCGGCGGTTCCTCACCGGCCGCCTGGGACACCCTGGCCACCAACTCCCGCACCTGCTGCCGCAACTCCTGCACAGCGTGGCCACGGGCCTGCCTGGTGTCCCGAAACCACCGTTCCACATCCGCGAACCGCTCCGTGCCGAACAGCCGTTCCAGCAACTGTTCCCGCTCGGCGGTGTCGGAACGCAGGAATCTGGCGAACTCACCCTGCGGCAGCAGCACCACCTGGAAGAACTGTTCCGCGTTCATGCCAAGCAGCCGTTGCACGGTCCGGGCGACCTCGTCGATCCTGGTCAGGCCGTCCGGGGTGTGGCCGCTCGGCACCGCGCCCACCCATGTCAGCGAGGCCCTGGCACGTTGGCTGGTCACGCCGCCGCCGTTGCGCTTGGCCCGTTCGTAGTCGGGGCTGCGGACCAGGCGAAGCCGGTGGCCCTGCACGGTGAACTCCAGCACCACCTCGGTCACCGTGTCCGGTTCCGCGTAATCGCAGCGAAGTCGCTTCGCCTCGCCGCGAGCGCCCGGAACCTTGCCGAACAGGGCGAAGGCGACCGCGTCCAGCACGGTTGTCTTGCCTGCCCCGGTATCGCCGTGGAGCAGGAACAGACCGTCCTGGCCGAGCGCGTCGAAATCGACCGACTCGTGCCGTGGGTACGGGCCGAACGCGGTGAGGTCGAGCCGATGCAGCCTCATCGGGTCTCCTCCTTTCCGCGCACCACAGCGAAAGCCTCGGCGATCAGGGCACGTTCGGCGTCGACCGGCACGCTGCCGCGACAGTCCGCGACGAAACGGCATGTGATCTCGTCGTCGTCACGGACGTGCGCGGAACCGGGATACGTCAGCGGCTCAGCCAGCCGACCACCGGCCGGCTGCCAGTCCATACGCACGGCGAACGGGAACCGGCGCTGCAACCGGCGCATCGCGTCGATCGGCCGAACGTCATCGGTCAGCACCACACAGAGATAGCGGTCCATCAGTCCCTCAAGCCCTGGGCGGACAAGCAGTTCGGCCAACTCTCCCTGCAGGGTGGCCAACCGCCGGGGCACGGGCAACTCGACACGCCGCACCTCGGCCAGCCCGCCTGCGTCGAGTTCCACCAGCCACACCGATTTGTGGTGGTTGGTCTCGGAGAACGAATACGCCAGGGGACTGCCCGAATAGCGCAGGTGCTCAGCCAGTCGCTGTGGACCGTGCAGATGGCCGAGCGCCACATAATCGACGCCGTCGAACACCGAGCCGGAGACCTGTTCGACACCGCCGATGGCGATACTGCGCTCGGATTCCGAGCTTTCGCCGCCGCTGACGTAAGCATGTGACAGCACGACGGATCGGGTGCCGGAACGGCGGGCCAGATCGGTGCGGATCCGATTCATCGCCTCGGTCAGCACGCCGCGATGACCGCGCGCGGCCGGCATCGCGAGTACCTGGCGGGCAGGTTCCGGCTCCAGATAAGGGATTCCGTAGAACGCAACCGGGCCGTACCGGTCGTTGAGCAGCACCGGAGTGCCTACGTCGGCAATTCTGGTCCGGAGGTGCAGCCCGCCGGCCGCCGCGAAATCACCGAACGCGCCGAGTCTCGCCGCGGAATCGTGATTGCCAGGGATGATCACGAGCTCCGCGCCGGCCAACCTGATTCTGGACAATATCCTGGCGCACGCGGCGATCGCCTCGCCGGCGGGCACCGCGCGGTCGTACAGGTCACCTGCGACAACGACAACATCGACGCGCTGGTCGACAATGATGTCGGCCAGCCCGCCGAGCACCGATTCCTGGTCGGTGAGCAGGTCCCGGCCGTGGAACATCCGTCCCACGTGCCAGTCGGAGGTGTGCAGAACGCGCATGCCACCAACCTAGATCGACAGTCCGACTGCGCGCCGCTCATTCGTCGATTTCTCACTCGAACGTGTGTTCGATAGTGCGAGCGGCGGCGCGGCGCGCGATGATCGAGGAGGACCACCGAAATCGAGGGGGAAGGCAAGTCAGATGACCGCAGTGATCAGCACCGTCGCCGCAGTGCTCGCTTTGCTGTTGGCCGGCGCCACCGTGCTGTTCTGGCGGCTCTACCAGGACAGTACCCGGCGGGCCGAGGCGGCGATGGAAACGGTTCGGGCCGAACGGGCCAGAGTGGACCAACAGCAGGCCGCACTCGCGCGATACCAGGTGGCATTCGCGTCGATCAGTGGTCGGGGCGAACTGGGCGAGCGGGTTCTCGTGGAAACCGCGCGGGCGCTCGGCCTGCGTGAGGAACTGCATTTCACGGTGCAGACGGATCTGGCCGGCGGCGGCATGGTGCGGCCGGACATGGTGCTGCTCGTCGGTGGCGGCCGGCGCGTGCCTGTGGACGCCAAGATGAGCATGGCCTGCTGGACCGAGGCGATGGAGACCGACGACGCCGCGGAACGGACCGACGCATTACGGGTGCACGTGCGCAACATCCGGTCCAGGGCGGCGGAACTGGCCGGCAAGGGCTATCAGCGCTGGGCGGACGCGATCTACGGCACGATCATGTTCGTACCGTCGGACGCCGCCGTGGTCGCGGCGCTGGACACGGATCCGGAGTTGTTGCGCTGGCTGATGGACCGCAGGGTGTTCCTCTGTGGACCGACCGGGTTCGCGGTTGTCGCGTCGGCCGCGCTGTTCGCCGCGACCGACCGTGCCATCGCCGACGACGTCGACCAGGTTCGGATCCAGGCGGCCGAGGCACACCGCTGGGCCGGCGGCGCGGTGGACGCGTTCAACCTGTCCAGCACCCACCTGCAGCGGTTCATCGCGGCACGCCGGCGGGAGTTGGACGCGTTGGAGAGTTTCCGAGGTTCGGTGCAGCCGCTGACCGAGGCGGC
Source organism: Pseudonocardiaceae bacterium (assembly GCA_036270375.1). Lineage (GTDB taxonomy): Bacteria > Actinomycetota > Actinomycetes > Mycobacteriales > Pseudonocardiaceae > DATEPR01. The sequence goes on from DATBCR010000315.1 coordinate 5,402, forward strand.
GGCCAGCCCGACACCGCTGGCCATGATCCGGCGGCAGGAAGACGTTGCCATAGGCAACCCTCTTGCCCTAGGAAACGTGTCAGGCACGGGCGACCTGCCGACGCTCGGCGACCAACTCACCGGCACCTGACCGCCGACCAGCACACTACATAGAGGAGGCGAGCAGACAACACAAAACGGATGTATAACACATAGATCACGCCGGCCGGCCAGACATGACACAACTAGGCTTACGAATTGGCTACGGTGTGGACACACAGCCGAGCCGTGCGAGGGCCGCATTGAAGACAACACCGTCGGTCACCTGGCCGTACAGAGGTAGCGAGGAGGAATGGTGACCGCTACCAGTGACCGTCGGCGCGACCCCCACGTCGGGTTCGACGTCGCCGGCTGGGGGCAGCGTTCCGCGTTCGGTTCGGCCAAGGGGTGGCCGTGGTGGGCAGCAGTGTTGCTGGCCCTCGGCCTGTCGATCGCCGGTGCGATCATCGACATGCACACGTCGGGCAGCCTGGCCAAGGTGTTCGACGGCGCGTACTTCATCGGCTGTGTCGGCGCGGTGTGCCTTGTTCGACGGCGCAATCTGTTCGGGCCGATGGTGCAGGCACCGTTGATCCTGGCTGTGACGGTGCCGGTGGTCGTGGTGCTGACCAAGGGAATGCCGTCGGGTTCGGGTATGGCGTCGAAGCTGATCGCGCTCGGTGTTCCGTTGGTCACCGGTTTTCCGACGATGGCCATCACGACGGGTGCCACCGTGATCATCGGCGGGATCCGGTTCCTGGTGCAACGCAAACCGGCGGGCGCCGACCGCGATGACGACGGACGTGGCAGCCGGCCGACCGGGGCGCGGGCCGATCGGGACGACGAGGCCGGCGACCGACCCAACCGCTCCGCCCAGGATCGCCGGCAACGTCCGGCCGGTTCAGGCCGCCCGAACCCGGACCGCGCAGCCAGGGACGATCGGGCCGCACCACGTGACCGAACCAGAATGCCGCCTGCAGCGAGCCGCAGCGAGGCACCAGATCGCAGCGGACGAGCAGCCGCCGGCCGATCCAGCGCCGACCGCGACCGAGACCGAGATCGCGGCCAACAGCCACGAAGCGGCCAGAGCCGGGACCGCGCCCAGCCACCACGCACCACCGGCCGCTCCTCCCGCGACGACGGCCGCCGCCAACCACCCCCACGCCGCCACGACGACGACTACTGACCCACTCGCCGCCACGACGACGACTACTTACCCACTCGCCGCCGCGACGACCATTGGCCCACTCGCCGCGACGACGACCACTGACCCACTCGCCGCCGGGACGACGACTACTTACTCACTCGCCGCCCACAGACGAGATCACGGCGCCCACCAGCATCGCCACATCGCTGGCCAAGGCAACGCCAGCGCCCACGGCAAGTCGATATGAGCCGCTTCGGAAGCCAACGGCCAGCACTGACGAGTTTGTCGGCGCGGGCTGGAAGACCCAGCAGCCGCCCGCTGAGAACCGGCCGCGGCATCGGGGGCCAACGGAAGGCGACATGCTAGGCATGTCCGCGGCACCAACCGCGTCCCCGCTGGCCGAGGCGCGGAACTGATGATCAAACGCCAGATAACCGATGGCCGCAATGCAGAGTTGGCGGCCCAGCCATGGAACGAACTTGGCGGCCGGCCATGGAACGAACAGCGAGCTAGCAGTCGGCACCGGAGATCCAGCGGCGCCGCCAGGTCGTCCCGCAGATCATGGGCGATGCGCAGATCTTCGATGTATGGATACGGTGCGGGGATGAGTTTCCGGCTGGCGGCGTACGCCGTGTGCGTCGAGGACGGGCAAGTGTTGCTGGCCTGTCACGTCTGGCCGATGGGCGAGCCTACGTGGACTCTTCCAGGCGGAAGGGTCGAGCACGGGGAGGATCCGTTCGACGCGGTGGTTCGGGAGGTCGCCGAGGAGACCGGCTGCGACGCGGTCGTCGAACGCCTCCTCGGCGTGGACTCGAGGGTGATCCCGGCAGCAGACCGGTTGCCCGGCCTGCCCGAGCATCAGAATGTCGGCATCTTCTACCAGGTCCGTATCACCGGCGGCCAACTGCGGCCTGAGCCGGACGGCGAGATCGTCGAGTCGGTGTGGACACCGATCTCTGGCGTCGCCGGATTTCGCCGATCGTCGCTGGTCGACATCGGCCTCGCCTTGGCACAGACCATTCCGGCAACGGGTCATGTTGCTCCCGTCCCGGTCGGCGGCCTGATCCAGCACTGAGTCCAAGGCCACTGTAGGACGACCTGATGGCCGTTCCAGGACGTTCTCCCAGGTGCCATCCAGCGACCAGCGTCGATGCCGGTTGTAGACGGCTTTCCAGTTGCCGTACACCAGTGAAAGATCCCGCCAGGGTGTGCTGGTGCGGAAGAACAAGCAGTTGAGCACCACGCAGGCAGGGACATCTGCCTGTTGGGCTGGTTGGTCAGGAGTCTGTGCCGCCCAGGTCCTTGCGTAGTTCCCGTGGTAGTGCGAAGGCCAGTTTCTCGTTGGCGGTCGTGACTTCCTGTACGTCCGACCACCCCCGTTCGGCCAGGTATGCCAACACTTCCTGTACCAGCAACTCCGGTACCGACGCACCGCTGGTCACGCCGACGGTGGCCGCGTCGGTCAGCCAGGCCTCGTTGATCTCGCTCGCGTAGTCGATCAGGTGCGATGTCCGCGCACCGGCCTGTATGGCCACCTCGACCAGGCGCTTGGAGTTGGACGAGTTCTGGGAGCCGACCACCAGCACCACATCGCACTCGGCGGCCATCGCCTTGACCGCCACCTGGCGGTTCTGGGTGGCGTAACAGATGTCGTCGCTCGGCGGGCTCTGCAAACCTGGGAAGCGGTCGCGCAGCTGGTCCACGCGTTCCATGGTCTCGTCCACCGACAGCGTGGTCTGGGACAGCCAGATCACCTTCGACGGGTCACGCACCTCGACCTTGTCCACGTCCTCCGCGCGGTCCACCAGCTGCACGTGCTCGGGCGCCTCTCCTGTCGTGCCGTCGACCTCCTCGTGGCCGGCATGGCCGATGAGCAGGATGTCGTAGTCGTCCCGTGCGAAGCGCTTGACCTCCTGGTGCACCTTGGTCACCAGGGGGCACGTGGCGTCGATGGTGCGCAGCCCACGCTCGGCCGCCTGCTCGTGCACCGCGGGCGACACGCCGTGTGCCGAGAACACCACCAGCGCGCCCGCCGGCACCTCGTCCGTCTCATCGACGAAGATCGCGCCGCGGGCCGCAAGACGGTCGACCACGTACCGGTTGTGCACGATCTCCTTGCGGACGTAGACCGGCGCACCATAGGTGTCCAGCGCCTTCTCCACGGTCACCACGGCCCGGTCCACACCCGCGCAGTACCCCCTCGGCCGCGCCAGCAGCACCCGGCGCGGCCGGTTGCCGGCATCGCCGTTGTGGTCACCGTCGGTCGCCGGAGTGGGAGCGGTCATGCCTTCAGGGTACGGGCGGGTAGCTGGCCGTCCGCGCCGCCACGGGTGTCCCGCATCACCGGCGACACTCGCAGCGTCCGCAACGCTGGGCAGGACCGCCGGTCTGGGGCAGGCTAGACACATGAAGCCACTACCGCTGCCGGTGCGGGTCGCGGTCGGCCTCGCGGTCACCGCGGTCGATCGGGCCCGTCACCTGCCCGAGAAGCTGGCTGAACTGCCGGTCACCATGGTCAGCCAGGCCCTGCAGCTGTCCATGCGCCTGCAGCAGCAGATGACCGAGCTGGCGATCAAGGGCGACGACGCGCTCTCGACGTTCCGGCCGGTCGAGGAATCCCCCGAATTGGCGACATTCGACGAGGACGCGAGCCAGTACGACGCCAGCAAGGGCCGCAACGGCACCCGCTCGCGCTTCGACGCGACGGACCTCGACGACGCCGACACCCGCACGACGGTGGAGACCACCCCGACAGACGACCCGTGGACAGCCGAGGAATCCGGCATACTGCATGAACTGGACAACGAGGCCGACGAACCGCCAACGGCCCTGCCCACCTACGACGACCTCACCCTCCCCCAACTCCGCGCCCGCCTACGCCGCCTCACCATCGACGAGCTGACCGAACTGGTCGACTACGAGCGCGCCCACCAGGACCGGCCGGAGTTCGTCGGCATGCTCACCCGCCGCATCGGCACCCTGCGCGACCAGCGGTGACCGCCGGCGCGACCAGCCAGGACACGGGTCCGGCCACCGACGGCCCGACCAGTGCGGAGACGCCATGGCCGGTCCGGACCGTCGCGCGCAAGATCGCGGAGTGGATCAGCCGGCTGGGCTCGGTCTGGGTCGAGGGCCAGATCACCCAGATCTCGGCCCGCCCAGGCACCGCGACCGCGTTCGTGACACTGCGTGATCCGGCCGCCGATGTGTCCCTCACCGTGACGTGTCCGACCGACATGCTGCGTGGCGCCGAGTCACCGATGACCGAGGGCAGCCGCGTTATCGTGCACGGTCGCCCGACGTTCTACCTCAACCGCGGCACGATTTCGTTGCGGGTGGACGAGATCCGCGCCGTCGGCATCGGCCAACTGCTGGCCCGGATCGAACGGCTCCGCCGCCTGCTGGCCGCCGAGGGACTGTTCGACCCGGCACGAAAGCGCCCGCTGCCGTTCCTTCCCCACACGATCGGGTTAATCACCGGCAGGGCGTCGGCGGCCGAACGCGACGTGCTGACCAACGCGGGCGCACGGTGGCCGGCGGCCCGGTTCCGGGTCGTCAACGTGGCCGTGCAGGGCGTCAACGCGGTCCCGCAGATCCTCACCGCCCTGACCACCCTCGACAAGGACCCGGATGTCGACGTGATCGTGCTGGCCAGGGGCGGCGGCAGCGTCGAGGACCTGTTGCCGTTCTCCGACGAGACCCTGTGCCGCGCGGTGGCCGACTGCCGCACGCCGGTGGTGAGCGCGATCGGCCACGAGCAGGACAGCCCACTGACCGACCACGTCGCCGACCTGCGGTGCTCCACCCCGACCGACGCCGGCAAGCGCATCGTGCCGGACGTGGCCGAGGAAACCTTGCGGGTCAACGCGATGCGCGACCGCGCCCGCCGCGCCCTGCACGGCTGGGTGGACCGGGAACGCCGCCTGCTCGACGCACTGCGCAGCCGCCCCGCGCTGGCCGATCCGCTGACCCCGCTGCAGCGTCGGGCCGAGGACGTCGGATCGCTGCGTGAACGGTCCCGCCGTGCCATGATTGCCGTTCTCACCAGCGAGCACACGGCGCTCACCGCGACCAGGTCTCGCCTGACAACGTTGGGTCCGGCGGCAACCCTCGCCCGGGGGTACGCCGTCCTACAGATGTTCGACGCGAACGGCGCCGAGCGGATCGTGCGGTCGGTGGCGCAGTTGGGGCCGGGAACGAAGTTGCGGGTCCGGGTCGTTGACGGTGCGGCCTTCGCGGCCGTGACCGAGACCGAGAGCGGGAGATGACCATGCACACGGCAAGGCACGCCGCACGCGAACCGGCCTTCCTGCCGTTAGTGGTCGCGGCGGCGCGCGCCGCGGTGGCAGCGCCGGCCGAACCGCCGGTGCTGGCGTGTGCGCAGGTGGTCCGACGACATGCCGAGGCGGCGGACGAGGCCGCGGTGGACTGCTGGACCGCGCTGCTCGCCGGATGCAACACGCCGGCCCGCCGGGCGCTGCCGGCCAGACTGCGCGAACTCACCGAGGCGACGTCGCTGTACCTTGGCTCACACTGCTGGTACGGCCCGAGTTCGCCGCACCGCGGCCGGGTCACCGGCGCCGAGGCGCGGATCATCGACGCGGTCCGGGACGGGGACGGGGCCGAGTTCGCGGAGGCGTTCGCCGGATACGACCAGGCGGTGGCCACGGCGGTGGCGAGCATGCGCACCCGGACCAGCGCATAGATCAACAGGAGGTTTGTTGTCCGGGCAGGGAAAGCGGGACGGGACGGCCGAACTCGACTACGAGACGGCACGAAACGAACTCGTCGAGGTGGTACGGAAACTGGAGGCCGGCGGGCTCTCGCTTGAGGAATCGCTGGCCCTGTGGGAACGCGGCGAGGCCCTGGCGACGGTATGCGAACGCCATCTCGCCGGTGCGCGAGCGCGGGTGGAGAGCGCACTGGCGACCGTCGAATCCGTGGACGGCGGCCCGACCGGGGGAAAGTGAGTCACGGCCCGGCGGAGGTGACCAACTGTCCTGAGCGCACTGCGACGGCGAGGGTCCGGAATTCGTCCGTGGTGCCGTTTCCGGTGATGAACAGCCGTACCGGCCCGAGGTCCGCGACCCACGACTGCTCGCTGCGGACCCCCGGGTAGACCGTCCACTGTGTACCGCCGACCGACTCGGTCCCGGTCGGCGACACGGCAACCCCGACACCGAGGCCGGCCGCCACCCGCACCAGGTCGACGGGACTCGCGTCGGACTGGGAAAGCTGCAGGTAACGGCCGCCGGACGTGATCCAGCCGACCCGGACCGCGTGGTTCGCGCCGTTCGCACCGA
>DATBCR010000316.1:0-4863 GCA_036270375.1 Pseudonocardiaceae bacterium
ATGCCGAACGGCGCCGTTGGTGCAGCGACCGGAGCGCAGGTCGCGGCGCAGATAGCCGAGATCAACCAACAAGCAGTCCAGATGCAGAGCAGCGCGAAGGGTTTCGTAGCAGCCGCAGGCACCGGCTTCCACATCGAGCCAGAAGCGGCGGCCATCCTCATCAAGTCCTGCCAGGACTCACTTGAGGAACTCAGGCATCTGGACATGCATATCGCCACCATCGCCATGGCGCCGCTACTTGGCACGACTCCTGGCGCGAAAGTAATCTCACCGTTCACCCAGCGGGTGGCCACCGATGAGCAGGGCATGCTTCCCGCAATCGAGAGCCTGAAGAAGACTCTGGCCGACATGATCACTGCATATCGGAAGGCCAGCACGAACTACGCCGAGACCGAGGCGATCATCGCACAGTCGCTCAAAAGCTGATGCCGGAACCTGTCACCAGTGGCTGATAGTGTCCGTGTGGTCCATAGATGAGGAGCGTCGTGAACGGTCGGCTCATCGTCCTGTCCATGGCCGTCCTGATGGGACTGGCCGGATGCACCAGCGCCACACCAGGTACCGGCGTCGCAGGGAACCCGACGACATCCAGTGCCGAAACGTCTACGGACAATACAAGTAGTTCCGGCCTGGCTGCCATCAAGCCGTGTGATCTCATCGACGGCTCCGAAATCAGCCAACTCGGTCTGACGAGCACAGGTCCCACCACCGGCTCCGGCGCACGTAGTTGCGGTTGGGACAACAATGCCTTCGACAACGGCCTCGGCTATACGATCGGCGCCGACATCAGGGACCACCAGGGCCTGAAGGACACAAATACTGTCGGGTTCTCCTTCATCGATGACCCAATTGGGCACCACCAGGGGAAACAGGCCCGCGAAACTACCGGTGACGCATGTCTCGTAGTGATCGGCGTGACGCCGACATCACGCGTCGATGTGTCCGCCAATACTGGAAGCGCGGATATCAACCAGGCGTGCACTCTCGCTAATCAGTTCGCGAAGTTGATAGAGCCCAACTTGCCCTGATCAGGTTGGGACGCGCCAGGTTACGCGGGTGCCGGTGTTCGGGGTGGAGTCCACGTCGCAGTGGCCGCCGATTGAGCGGGCTCTGTCGGTGATGTTGCGCAGGCCTCGGCGGGTGACGTCGGGTGGGATGCCACAGCCGTTGTCCCGCACCGAAAGGCAAAGGCCGGACGGACTTCGCTCCGCTCGGACATGCACCTCCGTCGCGCCCGCGTGGCGGACCACGTTGGCGAGTGCTTCACGTAGGGCGGCTCTGGCGTGGTCCGCTGTCGCGACCGGTAGGCCGGACGGGTCGCCGGTCAGGTCCAGGGTCGGTGCGAAGCCGAGCAGTTCGCCCGCGGTGGCCACCTCGGCTCGGACCGAGTCGAACAGGTCGGCGTGGGGCATGTCCGGGTCCGCGCTGCGTAGGCGGCCGACGGTGGCTCGGACCTCGGTGATCGTTTCGTCCAGTTGGTCGACGGCCTCGGCAAGGCGGGCCGCGTCACGGCGGGCCAGGCGGCGGGACAGGCGGCGGCCGAGCAGGTCCAGTTGCATGCCGGCGGCGTACAGGCGTTGCACGATCACGTCGTGCAGGTCGCGGGCGATGCGTTCGCGTTCCTGGTAGACGGCGACCCGTTGGCGGGCCGTGGAACCCTCCGCCAGCAGGACGACGAGGCCGGCCTGGGTGGCGAACGCGGTCAGGACCTCGACCGCGACCGGGGTGAACGGGGCCGCGCCGCGCCGCCGGTACACCGTCAGCACGCCGAGGCGTCGTTCCGCGGTGCCGAAGGGGGCGGCGGCGAACGGGCCGTAGCCGCGCAATGCCTTCGGCACGAAGGGCGCCGTGCGTGGGTCGGTGGTGACGTCGTCCACCACCACCGGGACCCCACTGCGGGCGACCCGCGCGGCCGACGATCGGGCCGACAGCACCAGACCGACCGGGTCCTCGTCGTCGCGGCCGCGCTCGCCGTGCGCGGCCTCCACGGTGACGCGGCCGTCCTCGCCGCGAGCCATCACCAGGCCGAGATCGGCTTCCGCGAGTTCGGCGGCGCTGCGCACGACCAACCGCAGCACCTGGTCCGGGTCGTCCGCGGACAGGGCTGCGTGCGCGATCTCGGTCGACGCCTTCAGTGTTCTGGTCGCCAGTGTGAGGTCCATCAGCTCCACCAAGGCTATGCCACCGGCTCACGAATTCGGCTGCCGTCGACGTGGATCACCATCGTCGCGTCGGCGGCGTCGGCCGGACGATGGGTCACGTGCACCACGGTGCGTCCGACACATGCGGCCCGCACGCCGGCCAGCACGCGGCGGGCCGTCGGCTCGTCGAGATGCGCGGTCGGCTCGTCCAGCAGGACCAGGTCCGCGTACGGCGCCCGCAATACCGCTCTCGCGAGGGCCAGTCGTTGTGCTTCGCCGCCGGACGCACTGACGACCCCCATGTCGAGGCGGTCGGTCCAGTCGTCCAGCGCGACTGTTCGCAGGGCTGCCCGGAGTGTGTCGTCGGTTGCGGTCGGGTCGCCGAGTCGGAGGTTCTCGCGGACGGTGGTTGCCGCCAGGTAGGGCTCCGGCGGGCACCATGCGACCGTGCACGGCATCCGCGCGGTGCCGGCATCCGGTGTCAGGAAACCCATCAGCAGAGCCAGAAGCGTCGACTTACCAGCGCCGGACGGTCCGAGTACGGCCAGTTCGGCGCCAGCAGGCACATGCAGGCCGACGTCTCGCAGTGACGGCGTGGCAGCCCCCGGCCATGACACCGTGACCCGGTCCAGTTCGATGTCCTCAGCCGGTTGCGGCCGAGCATGCGTTGGCAGCACGGCAAGTTCCGTGACCCGGCCGTACGCGGCACGCAGCGGGTCCAGTTGACGCACAGCCGGGCCGAGGCCGTCGACGGTTTCGGCCATCGCCAACGGAAGCAAGGCAAGGACGACGACAAGCACAGGGTGCACGTGTCCGATGGCGAGCAGCGTGCCGCCGAGCGCGGCGAGACCAAGTGCCGCCGTGGCCACGCCGGTGGCCAACCCGGCTCCCCCCGCCTGGCGCCGGGCGGTCGTGGCCAGGTCCGCGTCCAGCACAGCCAACTCGGTGCGGCGCTTGTAGTACGCACCGGTGGCGATCAGGTCGGCGGCGCCGTCGAGCAGGTCGAACACCGCGCCCGAGACCCGACGTCGGCCGGCGGCAAGTGCGCTGGTCGCCCGGCGCTCGGCCAACAGACCGAGCACGGGGCCGACCAGCCCGGCGACCAGCAACGCCGCCGCCAGGACCAAGCCGGCGGCGGGCAGGATGGCCGCCTGTAGCGCGACCGCGCCAACCGACACGATGATCGCGACCAGCGGCGGTGTCAGGACCCTCGGCACCAGATCACGTACCGCATCCGTGTCGTCGACCAGTCGCCGCAGCCCGTCGGTGCGGCGCACCGTGGCCGTCCGCGCGGGTCCGATCCGGACCAGTGCCCGCCACAGGTCCACCCGCAGCCGGCCGGCAAGGCGGAACGCGCTGTCATGCGAGACAAGGCGTTCCGCGTACCGAAGCGTGCCCTTGGCGAGGCCGAACGCCCGGACCGCGATCACCGCCACCGACAGCACGACGATCGACGGATGCTGCGACGCCCTGGCGATCAGCCAACCCGCGGTTGCCGTCAGCCCGACCGCACTGCCCAACGCGAGCGCCCCGAGCAGCGCACCGGCCAACAGCCGCCGATCCACGAGCTGACGCAACCGCACCCGGCCGATCGGTCGCCAAGCCGGCTCCCCGGCGGGTACCGAAGTCGCCATCGGCAGCGGTTCGAGATCGCCGGGCGATTCAGCATGCGTCGCCAGCAGCACCGCCGCCCCATCAGCGGCAGCCGCATCGATGGCGACGCTCAGATGGGCGGCGGTGGCCTGGTCGACATGCGCGGTCGGCTCGTCCAGCAACAACAGCCACGCACCCCGCCGCACCCGCAGCAACGCCCTCGCCAACGCGACCCGTTGCCGCTCACCGGCCGACAGGTCGTGCACCGGCCGGTCAAGCAGGTGGCCGGCGACAGCCGCGTCCGCCACCGCAACCAGTTCGGCCTCGGTGGGTGCACCGTCGACCGCCGAAACCAGCTCGTCGACCACAAGTGGCCCGGTGAACCGAGGCCGCTGCGGCACCCACGCCACCTGCCGTCGCCACGCCGTCAAGTCCAATGTGGACAATGACACGCCGTCAACGGCGACCGATCCGCCGGAAGGTTTGACGAAACCGAGCAGAACACCGATCGTGGTGGACTTTCCCGCGCCGCTCGGCGAGTTCAGCCGGCTGATCCGACCCGGCCGCAGCCGCACCGTCAACCCGTCCGGCGCGTCCTGGCCACGGCGCCGGACCCGCAGGTCGACGATGTCGAGCTGGTGCCGAAGGTGATCGGGTCGCACCCCTTCCGGGACCGGATCCCCTTCGGCACCAACGATATCGGCCACGCGCCGCACGGCGTCCAGCCCGGCCTCGCTGGCGTGGTAGGCCGCGCCGGCGGCCCGCAGTGGCAGGTAGCACTCCGGCGCGAGGATCAGCACCAGCAGCGCGGTGGCCAGGCCGAGATCGGCGTTCAACAGCCGAAGGCCGACGTCGACCGCGACCAGCGCGACGGACAGCGTCGCCAGCACGTCGAGCGCGAACGCGGACAGGAACGCGACCCGCAACGTCGTCCGGGAGGCCAACCGGTGCCGCTCGGACTCCTCGAACACGGCCCGTTCCTGCGCCGCGGCCCGCCCGAACGCGGTGAGCACCGGCAGTGCCCGCACCAGTTCCAGCAGGTGGCCGGCCAACCGCGCGGCCGCGTCGGTGGCACCGGCCACCCGACCTGCCGTGAACCGCCCGATCAGCGCCGCGAACACCGGGATCA
>DATBCR010000317.1:0-1804 GCA_036270375.1 Pseudonocardiaceae bacterium
GCGTCGGGTCCGCACGGGACGATCTGGACCTCGCCCCCGTCCAGCGCGTTCGTCGTCGAGCCGGTGATCGCCACGGAGATCGGCTGCCCGTCGATCGTCAGCAGGTTGCTCACGCAGTTGCCGGGCAACCCGGCGGGCGTCGGCGAGAAGGACGCGCCCGGGATGCCGATCTCCGTGATGCCGAGCGGCAGTGCCAACGGACCGGCCGAGTAGTAGTTCGCCGCGTACTCGGGCCGGATGGCGGTGAACGTCACGATGAAGTGCGACCCCGTGATCGCGGGGAACGTCAACGGCACCGTCGTCACGGCGCCCGGCACCGCACTGTCGGCGATCGGCGGCAACGAGACCTGGCGCACCTGGGCGCCTGACGTGATCGTCAGCGCCGTCGGCACCGAGTGGCGACCGTCCGCGAGCACCTGGAGGTTGAGGTGGTTCAGGGCCTGTGCCTTGGTCAGGTCGTACGTCAGCGAGGAACCGATCTGCGCGTTCGTCCCGAGGCCCGGCTGCCAGGCCGTCGCGCTGCTGCCGTCGACCGTGGCCGACGCCGTCGCCTTGAGGTCGCCGGGGAGCCGGCCCGTGGAGTACGCGTCGCGCACGCCACCGGCCCCGTTGGCTGACCGCCCGACGAGCCGGTCGATCTCGTCGTCGGGGATCAACGAGGAGAGTGACGCGCTCCCGGACAACGTGAACGCGCGCGCCGTCGGCAGCGTGAAGGAACGCGAGATCGTCGTTTCCGGGTCGCTCCGGGGCGGGTACCCCGACGTCCGGGACCGCGTCATGACGAAGCTGAGGCGGTCCGGCGCCGAGGCCGCGCCGAGCGAGGACAGCATCTGGGTCGGCATCTGCAGCACCTGGCGCACCGTCTGCCCTGGGATCTCGATCTCCGAGAACCCCACCGCGGCCGCCGACAGCGGTGGCGCGGTGTCGTCCGTCGTGCCGTCGATGGTCACGCGCAGCGTGTGGAAGGTCTGTACCGGGAACACCAGGGCCTGGCCGGTGGTCAGGTGTGAGGCCGGCGTGAGCGGGTAGCGGATCGGGTTCTTCCCGTCGAAGGTCAGCGTCACGCCGGACACCCAGCGCGAACGGTCGCCCCGCTGGGGCTGGACGACCGTGATGTGGTCGGTGGTGACCGGGTTCGTGAACTGCGACTGCCACCACTCGCCCTTCGGGTCCGGCACGAAGGTCCCGGTGATCCAGGCCGTGTCGAAGTTGTTGTCGATGGCGCTGGAGGCCTGGTCCTCGGGCGTGTACGAGACGCTGTTGCCGTAGCTGCTAGCGGTGACGTTCACGGCACCGACATAGGTCGCGTAGGTCTTCGACGGCACGCCCGTGCCGGAGAACAGCTCGATCGGGCTGTCGCTCAGGTCCGTCTTGGCCGGGTTCTCGTCGGGTGTCTCCGTGTAGCCCGCGTTCGCCGTCAGCGTGTCCCAGCGGAAGGCCTGTTTGCGGTTGGTGTCGGTGACGACGAGCTGCGCGCCCTGCGACGCCAACTGGTGCAGCTGCGCCGGCTTCGTCGCCAGCGTGCCGGCGTAATAGATCGCGCTGTTCGTGTTGAGCAGCCCGAGGCCGGCCAGGTTGTTCAGCCCGGTGGCGTCGCCCTCCATGACGACCGCGCCGTTGTCGGACTCGCCGCGCAGCAGCGACCGCGGGTTGGCCACGGTGTACGTCACGATCGGCGAGTGCCAGCCCACGTTGCCCTGCACCGAGAGGTCCTGCTCGTTCAGGGTCGACACGGTCGAGAGGTTCGGCCGCGGCGTCCCGAACGATGTCGGGTCGCTCAAGCCCGCAGGCGTCTGGAGCAACT
>DATBCR010000318.1:0-4868 GCA_036270375.1 Pseudonocardiaceae bacterium
CTGCTCCTACACCACCCGCTCCGAGGTGAACGTCAACCTGCCCGGCCTGCTGGCCACCCAGGCCAACGACACCACCCCGTTCGCGATCCACTCCGACCCCGCGCCCGCGTTCTGGGTCGCCGGCAACCCGGCACCGAACTCGCCGACGGCGCGCACCCTGGAGCGGGACATCACCGGGCTGTCCTTCACCAATCCGCTGACCGGTGGTACCGACAGGATCGCCAACCAGATCGCCGACCCGGTTGAGGAGAAGATCCTGCACTTCGTCGGCCCGGACACGGCCCGCACGCCGAGTTTCACCGCCTTCTCCGGTGAGGACGATTTCGTCACGTCTGGCGCGCAGAACTGCACCAAGGCGTGTGTGTTCACGTCAAGCGGCTTCGCCTGGAACCACGGTGGTCTGTTCCCGGACATGCAGACCATCTGGCTCGGGCTGGTCGGACCGGGCGTCCGCAACCGTGGCGTCGACTCGACCACGTGGGCCGACCAGGTCGATCTCCGGCCAACGCTGATGTCGCTGACCGGACTGCACGACGACTACAAGGTCGACGGCCGGGTGCTTGTCGAGGAACTGGACAAGCATGCTCTGCCCGGCTCGCTGCGGTCGAACACGGTGTCCCGGCTCGGTGCGGTCTACAAGCAGATCGAGGCCGTCGACGGGCAGTTCGGCATGGCGACGCTCGCCGCGTCGACGCGGGGTATCGCCAGCGGCAGCACGGCTTCCGACGGCACGTACACCGCGACCGAGCAGGCGCTGGCCGAACTGGGCGAGCGGCGTGACCACATCGCGTCCGCCATCCAGAATGTGTTGCTGGCGGCGGAGTTCGGCGATCACCGGGTCAGCCCGTTCGCGAATGTGCTGATCCGGCAGGCACAGCAGCTGCTCGACGACGCGAACCGCCTGGCTCGCGGGTGAGCACGACAACCGCTGTGGCGCCGGGATTCCCTGGTGCCACAGCGGTTTGCCAGCTCTCAGAGTGATCGCATACGGGCGGAGAGGTAGATACCGACCTGTTTCACCAGTAGCTTCAACTCATACGCGGCCAATTCGAGGTCGATGTCGACTGTGGTGAGCAGGGCGAGACAGGCGCTGCGGCCAGCCGACGTGATCACCAGGAACGCCGTCTCCAGTTCGACGATCGTCTGCCGGGCCGCGCCACCGCCGAACTGCTGGCCGGCGCCCTTCGCCAGGCTCTGGAACGCCGACGCGACGGCGGCGAGGTGGTCGCCGTTGTCCCGGCTCAGGCTGCTGGACCGACTGATCAGCAGCCCGTCCGCGGACAGCAGCGCGACCCCGGTCGCACCGGGCATGCGGCCGATCAGGTCGTTGAGCAGCCAGTCCAGGTCCCGTGCCCCGGAACCGGCCCGCAGTGGGTTCATTCGCCTGACCCGCCTTCGGTGCCGTTGTCGCCGCAGCGGCAGCCACACTCTAAATAGCAGCCACACTCTAAATAGGCGCAAAATGATTGGCAATCATTTCACGATGCGACAGCGGTCGGGCACGGAGTGTCAAGGACGGTGCCGAGGCGAAATTCTCTGGACGAATCAACTCAGCGGGCGCCGAGGAAGATGGGATTGGTCATCGCGACCATCGCGTTCGGCACAGTGGAGTTGATCCCGCCGGACGGGCGTCGCACTTCGACCCGCAGCCACCGGCTGTAGCGCGGATAGGTCGTCCAGGACACCGTCGCCGCACCGGTGGCCGGCACCGTCTCGGTGTGCTCGGGACCGAGTTGGTCGAGAATCGCCACAGTGGTGCCCGGCACGCCACCCACCACCACGTCGACCGTGACTGCCGTGCCGGTGCCGACGGGCAGTCGCTCGCCGATGCCGGCGGTCTGGCCGCCCGCACTCGCCGTGAATGTGAGGTCGACGGACGAGGACTCGGCCAGCCAGGAACGGCCAGCCTTCAGGCCGGCCAGCAGTTCGGCGCGCCGCAGGCTGTCCGCGAGCACGACGGTGTGCGGCAGCGCGACGATCTGGTCCGGGTTGTGCGCGTCGGAGTCGCCGATCGCGGGAATCCAGTGGCCGCTGCGCAACAGGCCGTCCCAGTGGTCGACGGTGGCCTGGTCGTCCGGGGTCCACGGCCCGTTCCACACCTCGACCAGATCCGCGATCTCGTACGCGAACTCAAAGGTGCAGCCGAAACAATTCGCGAACGGGTGCGCCGCGGTGACCAGTCCGCCAGCCGCGTGCACCTCGTTGACGAACCGGCGGAACTCGACCGGGTCGGACGCCCGGTACCGCCAGTCGATCCAGTGCGCCGGCGGAATGCCGATCGCCGGCCAGTGCCCGGACCGGGTGGTGACCTCCTCGCCGTTGAGGATCAGTAGGTCGTCGGTCGCGTGGTTGCCCCACTGCAGAGTGGAGCTTGAGGTGTTGTGGTCGGTGGACACGATGAAGTCGAGGCCGGCCGCGCGGGCGTCCGCGACGAGCTGGTCCGGGGTGCGCCGGCCGTCGGAGTAGACCGTGTGCAGGTGGCTGTCGCCGCGGTACCACGCGCGGCCACGCTGTTTCGCCGGTGCGGACGTCGGCGCCGGGTTCGGCACGAACGTCGGGCCGGCCGGGCCGAAGTGCAGCGTCACGTCCACTTCGTAGTGCAGGCCCTGCGGCGCGACCGTGTACGGACCGAGGATCACGTGCCACGTGCCGGGCGTGATGGGGCCGGGAATGTAGCCGGGCGTCGCGTCGGACGCGGAGATCGAGAACGACGTGCGGAAGCCACCTGACCAGCCGCGGAAGCCGCGCGTGTTGCCGAGTTGGTGGCCCTCTGGCCCGAACATGCCGATATCGCAGGCATTCCCACGGATACCCGGCGGGACCGACGGCCGGTCGTAGCTGTAGACGACGTCGATCTGGTTGACGCCCGGCGGGACCTCGACCGGCAGGTAGAACCAGTCCGCCACGTCCGGCGCGAACGAGCCGGTGACCGTCTTCGTCTGCTGCCCGGTGCCCGGAACCGGTGCGGCGAAAGCGATGCCGGGCAGCACGCTCATCGCGGCACCCGCGGCCAGTACCCCGCCCGCCCGCAGGATGTCACGTCGACTCAGGTCTGCCGGCCGCATGGGCACCTCCAGAATCGGCTGCGGTGACGAAGCGACACTAAGACGACAATGTGGGCCAGCACACGTACTCCGGGTGAACAGGAGAAGAAAGCCGACACCACCCGCCGCATACCAGAAGCCGTAACGCACCGTAGCATCCTCACGATGGACGGTACGTCACGTTGAGGGGTGGGCCATGGCTGACCGAACTCCGGACCGGAGACGCCTGAAACACTCGCTCACCCCGGAACTGCGCTTGGCCCGCCAGGCAACGACGTTCGGTCTCATCTCGGTGACGGCGGCCGCGATCCTGGGTCTAACTTCGGTGTTCTTCAAAGCCCTCGACAGCTCGGCGGCATTCACGCTGTGGACGGTTCCGGTCGCACTGACGCTGTTCGTGGTCGGCGTGCTGTCGGCGGTGATGGGCAGAATCGCGGAGTTGCGAGAGAAGAACAAGCGAGCCGAGCGCGAATGGAACGAGCGGGTCGTGCCGCTATTGCGCCTGCCGGTCCGCGACGGGCGACTGCCGCGGCTCCGCGAGCTGACCGACGTCGAGTTGGGCACGACACCCACGCGATACACCGCGGGCAACATGGACGAGTACGTGCCGCGTACGTTGGCCGACGAGAAGCTGCGGGTGACGCTGACGTGCACGCAGGCGCCGTTTCCGTTCGTGCTGCTGTACGGGGATTCGAAGGCCGGCAAGTCGCGCACCATGGCCGAAGCCGCCCGTCGCCAGTGGCCAGCCGCGCCCGTCATCGTGCCGAGGAACGGCGAGGCGGCTGCGACCCTCGCCGGGATCGAGCCGCCCCTGATCTTGGAAACGTCGCCGGCACTGGTCTGGCTGGACGACCTGACCGCCGCCGACCTGGACTATCTGACCACAGCCGTGCTGGACTCCTGGTCACACCGTGCCATCGTGGTAGGCACCATGACCACCATGCGATACCGGGACACGCTACGCACCGGCTCGGAAGTGGGGACGGCCGCCCGCACGGCACTGCATCGGGCCGTAGTGCACGAGTTGCCGTTCGAACTCTCGGAAGACGAACGCTCCGCCGCGCAGCGAGCCTACCCACAAGAAAAGCTCAGCCACCGCGACGAGACACCGGTCAGCATCGGCGAAACTTTGGTCGGCGGCGACGAATTGGCCCGCAAACTCCGTGCCGGCCGGGATGACTGCCCACCCGGCCAGGCAGTCGCACGCGCCGCCGTTGACGTCCGCCGAGCCGGGCTTTCCCGGCCGATCAGTGAAGATGAACTGAAGCACCTGTTCCCGCTCTACCTCCGACACGTCAACAGCGGAATCGCACCAACCGCCGATCAGTTCACCAGCGGGCTCACCTGGGCCGCGACACCCGTGGCCTCCCAGGTCGCCATCCTTCGGCAGGTGCGAACGGCTCGATGGGAGGTCTTGGACTACGTGGTGGAGGCGGAAGCGGGCGAACACAGCCACACAGAACGGCCGATTCCAGGGTTTCTATGGCCAGAACTACTTGCCATGACAGCGGTCAGTGACGCGTTCGGGCTAGCTAGAGCGGCGGAATCCGCCGGCCAGCTCGATTTCGCCCGCGACGCTATGCGCCAAGCCCAGCAACACCCACCCTCTGCTTCGATGGCCTCATCCTTTCTGGGCACGCTCCTTGAGAAGCAGAATGACGTCATCGGAGCGAAGACCGCCTACCAGCAAGCAATCGACTCCGGCGACACCTACTGGGCACCAGCCGCCGCGTACGATCTCGGTAACCTACTCGCCAAAGAAGGTGACGTCACTGGCGCAAAAATCGCCTACCAGCAAACAATCGACTCCGGCCAAACATTCTG
>DATBCR010000319.1:0-5503 GCA_036270375.1 Pseudonocardiaceae bacterium
CTGCAACGCGATCTACCACGACGAGGGCAGTTCGCTGTGGAACACCCACGACAACGTGGTGGCGTTCGTCAACGGCGGCCTGTGGCTGAACCTCTGGACGCCGAGCATCCACGACGACTCGATCCACGACAACTTCACCGACACCGCGCGCTTCAACGACAACGGCACGAACATCGCCTTCACGCAGTCGACCGTTGTCCCGGATGGACAGTGGCCGGCGGCGGCGCGGGCGATCATCGACGCGGCCGGGCCGGGCCCGACGACGGGCAAACTACTCGACGACGACGACCTGCGCATCAACTATCTGGGCAGCTGGTCGTCCAGCGGTTCCCGCGGTTACGGCGATCTGGACGACGGCGTGCACTACACCCAGCAGGACGGCGCATCCGCCACGATCACGTTCACCGGCACGGGTATCGACTTCCTGACCGAGACGAACTCCGACGAGGGCGATGTCGGCATCACCCTCGACGGCGTCGCGCGGCCGACGGTCAGTGCCGACACCGCTGCGCGGCAGACCCGGTTCCCGCTGTATTCGGTGTCGGGCCTGACCGCTGGGCAACACACGTTGACGGTCACCAAGCTCAGCGGAACCTACCTGCTGGTGGATGGGTTCCAGTTGCGCTGAGTCGGCTACTTCAGCAGTCCCAGATCGATCGAGTTCGCGATGGCCAGCATGCCGGCCGCGTTCGGGTGGAGGTGATCGCCCGAGTCGTAGCCGGCGTTGAGGGCCACCGGATTGGACGGGTCTTGCAACGCCTTGTCGAAGTCGACGACGCCGTCGAACGCGCCGCTGGTGCGGATCCAGTTGTTGGCGGCCTGCCGGATCGCTTCGGCGGACGCGGTGTAGTAGCCGGCACCGAAGTCCGGCAGCATCGTGGCGCCGATGATCCGTACACCGGCCGCGTGGGCCTTGGCGATGATGTTCTGGTAGCCGTCGACGAGGTCCCGCGCGGTGAGTGGCGTGCCGTTCGGGCCGGCGTTGTTGCCGATGTCGTTGATGCCCTCCAACAAGATCACGTCACGGACGCCCGGCTGGCCGAGCGCGTCGTGGTCGAACCGCTTGATGGCACTGACGCCCTGCCAGACGTTGGGGACGTCGGTCAGCACGCGGTTGCCGCCGATCCCGGCGTTGACCACCCCGAACCGCCCGGCCAGCCGGCGCGCCAGATCCGCCGGCCACGTGCCGTAGGCGCCGACCGGCGTGTTGTAGCCATCGGTGATCGAATCGCCGAACGCCACGACGGCACCGACGGCGGACGACGCGACGACGTCCATTCCGGACAGGTAGTACCAGGAGGTGGTTGCGGTGACGTAGTTGCCGTCGGTGTCATCGGCGGCGTGGTCGCCGGGCTTGGACAGGTACGAGGTGTCGAAGGCGTCGGAGTGCCAGGTGGACGAACTCGTGGCCTGCGGCAGGTAAAGGCTCACCAGCAGGCTGGCATCGGCGGCGACGGTCATCGAGACGGGGTCGCTGAACACCTCGGCTCCAGCCGGGATGGTCACGGTCCTCGCGCGGCCGAAGGTCACCACGTGGCGCGATCCGGCCACGGCCGTCGCCTGGCTGGCCTGCGCCGCGATGTCGACGGCACCGACCGAGAGCGGCGTTGTGCTTCGCAGATTGGAAAGCCTGATCCGCACCGAGGACCCACCGATTGTCGTGTGCACCACCATCCGAATCGTTTCGTTCGAGAAGTCAGGTCCGCCGATGGTCATGCCGGGTCCCCAGGTCGCCGTCCGTGGTACCCGGGTCGCGGCCGCACCGGGTACCACGAAAACAGCCGCGAGCAACGCGGCCACCACACCAAGGGAGATCTTCATGGCGACTCCTGTCAAATGGTGATCGTCACAGGACTTCGCCCCGAGATTACCTGGATCACCGTTTACAAGGAATAGACACAAGAGCGACCACCCGGATTTCCGGAGCCGAATGACATTGGCCATCCGGGTACTTTTCGGCGCGCATTTATAATGGTTCCCATCCGGGCTTGTTAGAGTCGCGGGGTAACCCGACACCACAGGAGCACCAGCCCCGATGACCGA
This sequence comes from Pseudonocardiaceae bacterium, assembly GCA_036270375.1. Lineage (GTDB taxonomy): Bacteria > Actinomycetota > Actinomycetes > Mycobacteriales > Pseudonocardiaceae > DATEPR01. The sequence goes on from DATBCR010000319.1 coordinate 2,044, forward strand.
GACCGCCCGTCCACTGCCCCGCGCGGCCCGCGTGGCGACCTGGATCTTCTTCGCCCTCAACGGTTTCGGCGTGGGTATCTGGCTGGTCCACATCCCCAACGTCGAGCGCGAGACCGGCATCTCACACCCCACGCTTGGCGTGCTGCTGCTGGTGCTCGGCGGCTCCGCGTTCGCCGGCATGCAGGTGGCCGGTCCGCTGGTGGACCGGTTCGGCCCGCGCACGCTGCTGCCCTCGGCCGGACTGCTGATGAGCCTCGCGCTGGCCGGCCCTGGCTTCGCCCGGTCGTGGTGGACGCTCGGCCTCACGCTGATGCTGTTCGGCTTCGGCAACGGCGCGATCGACGTGTGCATGAACGCGCACGCGGTGGTGGTCGAACGCGCCTATCCACGTCCGATCATGGCTTCGTTTCACGCGATGTGGTCGATCGGCGGTGCCATCGCGGCCGCGCTCGGCGCGCTTGTCCTCCATGCTGGGGTGCCCACCTGGGTGACGCTGAGCTGCTGCGGCGCGTTATGCGCGATCGCCAGCCTGCTGGCCGCCCGGTTCCTGATCGACGGCGACACCTCACAGCCCCACTCCCGTACCGAGGCCGAAGCCGGTGCACGCCCGCCCACCCCGATGCGGCTGGTCTGGCTGCTCGGCGGCCTCGCCTTCGCACTGATGCTGTCCGAGGGCGTCGCCAACGACTGGGCCGCCCTTGAACTCAAGGACGTGCTCGGCGCGTCGACGAGCACGGCGGCGTTCGCGTACGGCTCGTTCGCCACGGCGATGACCGTCGGCCGATTTCTCACCGATCGGGTGGCGGCGGTGATCGGCCCGGTGGCGATCGTGCGCTACGGCGCGGGGCTGGCGGCGATCGGTCTGGCGACCGCGTCGCTCTCGCCATGGGTGCCGGTGACACTGGTCGGCTGGGCGGTGTTCGGTCTCGGCCTGTCCGGTGGTGTGCCGCAACTGTTCAGCGCGGCCGGGAACCTGGACACCAGGGCGTCCGGGGTGCTGATGGCGCGGGTGGTCGGCCTCGGGTATGTCGGCCTGCTGGCCGGTCCGGCCGTGATCGGCGGCCTGACCCGGTGGATCCCGCTCAACGTCGCCTTCGCGGTGCCGCTGGTGCTGTGCGTACTGGCCGTGGTCTTCGCGCCGGTGATGTCACGTGAGCCGGTAGTCGCCTGACGCGAGGACGCGCCGGACTTCGGCGGCCGTCTGGTCGACGTCGAGGTCCCCGGTGTCGATCGCGTGGCCTTCGAGATCTCCCAGCCGGGCGAATGCGCCGTGCAGCCCGGTGATCGCGTCGACATCCTTCAACTCACCGACACGCTCCTTCGCGCGGGACAACGTGGTGTCCAGGTCGGGCCTGAGGACGACGTAGGACAGCGCAAGGTCCTCGTGCGCCGAGACGGCGCGAAACGGCGGCAGGAACCATGGCCCGACGATTCCATCGACAACGACGTCGTAGCCGCCGCGTGCGAACGTCGCGACGGTCCCGACGATCGCCTCGATGACCACCTCGTTCTGCCGCTCCGCCTCGGGCAGAAACGGCAGGACGAATCCGGTGCGGATCGAGCGATAGAACCAGTCGGTCACCAGATGAACCGTCGGGACGCTCGCGTCGGCGGCGAGCAGGGCGGCCACGGTCGTCTTTCCCGCCGCCGGCGGGCCGGTCAGGATGATCACTTCACCTGTCACGCTTCCGGAAGTTAGTCGCGTGACCTGGTGAGAAACAGTCTTGTCTTTCGGTCCGGGGTCAGCCGACCATGCCGAGGGATTGGCTGAATTTGTTCATAACATGCGTGGGACGGCCTGGCCGATCCACGTCTGGCTGGGCATCCATGGCCCACACGGCCCAGTAGCCCTTGACTTTTGCCTAGGTTCGAATTAACTGTGTGCGGTGGGCCACACTGCGTGCGCGCCCCGAGACATCCAACGGTGAATGACGGAGGCGACAGCGACATGACAGGGACACCACCGCACCGACGGTTACGCACGGTCGCGCTGGCCGCCGCGGTCGCGGCCGGCATCGGTGGCTTCGCGATCGGGGCACCGTCGGCCGCGGGCGCCGTACCGGCGGCCAGCAGCACCCCCATCTACCTCGACACCCACCACAGCTTCGCCGAGCGGGCCGCCGATCTCGTGTCACGGATGACGCTGGCCGAGAAGGTCACGCAGTTGTCCACGACCCGCGCACCGGCGATCCCGCGCCTCGGCGTGCAGCAGTACACGTACCAGAACGAGGGCCAGCACGGGATCAACTTCCTTGGTGGGGACGAGAACGGCGGCAACGGCGGCTCGCCGAACGCGACCAGCTTCCCGACCAACTTCGCCTCGTCGATGTCGTGGGACCCGAACCTGGTGTACCAGGAGACCACCGCGATCTCGGACGAGGCACGCGGTTTCCTTGACAAGTCGCTGTTCGGCACCGGGACGAACGACCTTGGCCCGTCCGCGGGCGACTACGGCTCACTCACCTTCTGGGCGCCGACGGTCAACCTGGACCGCGACCCGCGCTGGGGCCGCACCGATGAAGCGTTCGGCGAGGACCCGTACCTGATGGGGCAGATGGCCGGCGCGTTCGTCAACGGTTACGAGGGCCACACGATGGCCGGCCAGCCGCAGACCCCCTACCTCAAAGTCGCGGCGACCGCGAAGCACTACGCGTTGAACAACGTCGAGCAGAACCGGCTCGGCGTCTCATCGAACGTGTCCGACACCGACCTCCGTGACTACTACACCAAGCAGTTCCAGAGCCTGATCGAGAACGCGCACGTCGCCGGCATGATGACCTCGTACAACGCGATCAACGGCACGCCCGCGGTTGCCGACACGTACACGGTGAACCAGATCGCGCAGCGCACATTCGGTTTCGGCGGTTACATCACGTCCGACTGCGGCGCGATCGGCACCACGTATGACAACCCGCCGAGCGGGCACGACTGGGCGCCACCCGGCTTCACCACGAACAACGGCGGCGGGAACGCCATGTGGACCAACACCGCGACCGGTGCGCAGCTCGCCGGGCAGGCCGGCGGCGAGGCGTACGCGCTGCGCGCCGGCACCGCCCTCAACTGCGGCGGCAACGAGAACACCGCGCCCAACATCCAGGCCGCCATCAACGCAGGCATCCTCAGCGAGGGCGTGATCGACCAGGCGTTGACCCGCGTCTTCACGATCCGCATGGCAACCGGTGAGTTCGACCCACCGGGCAGTGTTTCGTACACGAGCATCACGAAGGCGCAGATCCAGAGCGCGGCACACCAGGCGCTGGCCACGACGGTCGCCGACAACTCGCTGGTACTGCTGAAGAACACCAACGTCGGCTCGACCGGTGCCCCGCTGCTGCCGGCGAACCCTGCGAAGCTGAACAACGTCGTCATCCTGGGCGACATGGCGAACACGGTCACCCTCGGCGACTACTCCGGCTCGCCGACCCTCCAGGTCAACGCGGTGCAGGGGATCACCAACGCG
>DATBCR010000320.1:0-2049 GCA_036270375.1 Pseudonocardiaceae bacterium
CCTTTCCGGTCCCGATTTTCACGATGCAGATGAAGCACTTGTCGATTGTGCGCATCGGCATGACGTGACCCGAACCGACCTTGATCCGCATTCCGCAGCCGACACATTTGCCGGGCTGGCCCGGCCTGCCGGGCACCGGCCTTGTCACGATCACGCCGCCGCTGCCGCCAGCCTGCGACACGGTCGGCACCTGCGTGCCGGGACCGGGCTGGACACAAGGCAATGGGGGCAGCGGATGGGTCGGTGTCGCTGTCGCGGCAGACGCCCCTTGGGTACTGACAAGCACCGCGGCCAGCGCGGCGACGACCGGTAGGGCAATGCGACCGATTCGGTGCATCGCCGTGGACGACAGCGATTCCATGAGATCCTCCTCAGTTTGTTCTCAGATGGCGGAAATGCCCACCTGATGGCGTTCAGCCAAGCAGGATCACGGTTACAGCACCGGAACGGCATCGGTAACCACAGTGTAACCCGAAAGTTCCTGGACAATCAGCGGACGAGCACGGCGGAATGTAATACGCCGATCGCTGGGAATGTGACGGTGACGGTCAGGCCACCGGTCGGATTCGCGGTCGCGGCGATGTCGGCGCCGTGCGCGTTCGCTATCGCGGCCACAATGGACAGTCCGAGGCCGTGGCCGTCCGCGTTGCCGGTGCGCTCGGACAGGCGCAGGAACGGTTGGAACAACGCGCCGACCCGGTGGACCGGAATCATGGGGCCACCATTGGCCACTCGCAGCATCGGCCGACCGTGGACCGTGCCGGTGTGCACCGTCACCCAACCGTCCGGCACGTTGTGGTGTACCGCGTTGTCCACCAGGTTTGCCACCAGTCGTTCGACCAGTCGGCGATCACCGACCGTGCGGGCGGGTTCGGCGGTCACGGCCGGTCCGGGCCGGTACGTGGTCAGCACGTCCGTGACCACGGTGGCGAGGTCCACTGGTTGGCGCAGGTCCAGACCACGCTGGCTGCGGGCCAGGGTCAGCAGGGCCTCGATCATCCGCTCCTGCGCCTCCCCCGTGGCCAGCACCCGATGGCACACCGCGCGCAGCGAGTCGGTGTCCGCGGCCGGATCGGCGAGTGCGACCTCCAGCATGGCGCGTTGCAGTGTCAACGGTGTGCGTAGCTCGTGCGATGCGTTGGCCACGAACCGTTTCTGCGCCGCGAACGCGGTGTCCAACCGGCCGAGGAGCCCGTCGAACGTGTCGCCGAGTTCCTTGAGCTCGTCGTTCGGGCCGGCCACGGCGAGCCGTTCGTGCAGGTTCACCTCGGAGATCTGCTGTGCCTTGCCGGTCATCGCGCGCAACGGGTGCAGTGCCCGCCCGGCGACCAGCCAACCCAGCGCGACCGACAGCGCGGCCATGATCAGCAGCGCGATCAGCGACACTATGAGCAGCTGTCGCAGGTCGGCCGCGCGCTGTGCCTCGGCCTGCGCCTGGAGGGACTGCCCCAGTTGGTTCGGTGTCAGGGCCAGTTGGCTGTCCGGTGGTCCGCCGGCTATCGCGCCGCCGCTGGTGGTGCCGATGAAGAATTGTCCGTCGGAGCTGACGGTTCCGCTGGTGACGGGGCCGAGCGTGCCGTAGGCCAATGCGTACGTGATGGCCAGCAGGGCCGCGCCGGCCACGACGAACAGCGTGCCGTACAGCAGGGTCAGCCGAAGCCGGATGGTGCGCCGGGGCAGTCGCGCCGCCATCGTCAGATCCGGTATCCGGCGTGTGGCACGGTCTCGATGACCGGCGGATCACCCAGCTTGCGGCGCAACCGGCTGACGGTCACCTTCACCGTGCCGGTGAACGGATCGGCTGCCTCGTCCCATGCGCGTTCCAGCAGCGTCTCGGCGGACACCACCCGACCGTCCGCGTCCAGCAGCAGCTCCAGCACGGCCAGCTCCTTCGGTGACAGGTCCAACCGCCGCCCCGCCCGACTGGCCACCCGCTTGCCCGGGTCCAGCCAGATGTCACCCCTGGTCAGCACCGGCGGCACCGCCGGCTGGGCGCGGCGGGCCAGCGCCCGCACCCGGGCGATCAGCTCGGCGAAGGCGAACGGCTTG
>DATBCR010000321.1:0-28505 GCA_036270375.1 Pseudonocardiaceae bacterium
GCGGCAACACCGTCGTCATCGGGCTGTCCTTCACGTCGCTCGACCAAACGGTCACCACTGTCGGCTTCATTCTGGGCGGCGTCGCGCTCGTCGCCCTGGTGGCTGCCGCGATGGCCGGCGCGACGATCGTGGGCCGGTCACTGCGGCCGCTGCGGCGGGTGGCGGACACCGCGAGCCGGGTCGCCGAACTGGAACTGGACCGAGGTGACGTCGCGCTGTCGGTCCGCGTGCCGGCCACCGACACCGATCCGAACACCGAGGTCGGCCAGGTCGGTGCCGCGCTGAACCGGATGCTCGGCCACGTCGCCGCCGCGCTGACCGCCCGTCAGGCCAGCGAGACGCGGGTCCGCCAGTTCGTCGCGGACGCCAGCCACGAACTGCGCACCCCGCTGGCCGCGATCCGCGGGTACGCCGAACTGACCCGGCGCAGCAACGACGACGTGCCACCGAGAGTGGCGCACGCGATCCGTCGGGTCGAGTCCGAGTCGGCCCGGATGACGGGCCTTGTGAACGACCTGTTGTTGTTGGCACGCCTGGATTCCGGCCGTCCGCTGGAGCGCGAGGACGTCGACCTGTCCCGGCTGGTCGTGGACGCGGTCAGTGACGCGCACATCGCGGGCCCGAGCCACGCGTGGCGCCTTGACCTGCCGCCGGACCCGGTCGTGGTCGGCGGCGACACCCAACGGCTGCACCAGGTGCTGGCCAACCTGCTGTCCAACGCCCGCACCCACACCCCACCCGGCACCACGATCACCACCGGCCTCGCCACCGACCACAACGGACAGGTCACCCTGACCGTCACCGACGACGGGCCCGGCATACCAACAGCCCTGCTGCCCGAGGTGTTCGAACGCTTCGCCCGCGCCGACACGTCCCGCTCCCGCAACGCCGGCAGCACCGGCCTCGGCCTCGCCATCGTGGCCGCGGTAGTGGCCGCGCACAACGGATCGGTCGACGTCGCGAGTGGCCCGGGCAACACCGTGTTCACGGTTCGGTTGCCGCGTCACAGGCCGACCACAGGCGCGGCACAACGCTGACCTAGGTGCGGTTACAACCCTGAAGGTCATGACCGCCCTAGCCGAACCGGCCCTGCGTCCGCGAACCGTCACACCACCGCGTGCGTCGAGACTGGCCGGCCGGCCCGCACTGCTGGTGCTGCTCGCGGCGACGGCCGGGCTCTACCTGTACGGGCTGGGTGAATCCGGTTGGGCGAACTCGTTCTACTCGGCTGCTGTCCAGGCGGCCACCAGGAGTTGGACGGCCTTTCTGTTCGGTTCCTCGGATGCCGCCAACGCGATCACCGTCGACAAACCGCCGGCCGCGCTCTGGGCGATGGACCTGTCCGCCCGCGTCTTAGGGCTGAACGCGTGGAGCATCCTTGTCCCGCAGGCGTTGGAGGGCGCCGCCGCCGTCGGCCTGCTGTACGCGACCGTGCGCCGCTGCGCGTCCCCTGGGGCCGGCCTGCTCGCCGGTGCCGTGCTCGCGCTGACTCCGGTGGCCGCCTTGATGTTCCGGTTCAACAACCCCGACGCGCTCCTCGTGCTGCTGCTCGTTCTCGCCGCCTACGCAACCGTCCGCGCGCTCGAACGGGCCGGCACCGCGTGGCTCGTGCTGGCCGGCGCCGCGATCGGGTTCGGCTTTCTCACCAAGATGTTGCAGGCTTTCCTTGTCCTGCCGGCAATCGCGCTCGTTTACCTGATCGCGGCACCAACCCCGCTCCGCCGCCGGATCGGGCAACTCCTGTTCGCAGGGTTCGCCATGCTCGTGTCGGCCGGCTGGTGGGTGGCGCTGGTCGTGCTGTGGCCGGCCGGCTCGCGGCCCTATATCGGCGGCTCACAGACGAACAGCGTGCTGGAGCTGGCCCTGGGCTACAACGGTTTCGGCCGGCTGACCGGCAACGAGACCGGTGGCCTCGGCAACCTGAACCAGGACGTCGGCTGGGCGCGCCTGTTCGGCACCGACATGGGCACCCAGATCGCCTGGCTGCTGCCGGCCGCCGGAATCGGCCTTGCCGCCGGACTGTGGCTGACGTACCGCGCCGGACGCACCGACCTGACCAGGGCCGCACTGCTGCTGTGGGGCGGCTGGCTAGTGGTCACCTCGGTCGTTTTCAGCTTCGCACAAGGCATTCTGCACCCGTACTACACCGTCGCCCTGGCACCCGCCGTCGCCGCGCTGGTCGGGATCGGCGCGACGGGACTGTGGCGGCACCGCGACCGTCCCGGCGCGACCGGTGTCCTGTCCGGCGCGACCGCCCTGACCGCGATCTGGTCGTTCGTACTGCTCGACCGCGACCCGACTTGGCTCCCGTGGCTGCGGTACGCGGTGCTCGTGTTCGGCCTGCTCGCGGCCGGCCTGCTGATGTTCGGCGAACTGTCCAGCCGGGTCGCGATACTCGGCGCCGCAACGGCGATCGCGGTCGCCCTTGCCGGTCCGGCCGCCTACTCCCTGGCCACCGCCGCCGTCCCGCACGCGGGCGCGATCCCGTCCGCCGGCCCGTCCACCGGTTTCGGCGGCGGACCACCCGGCCTGCTGGACGCGACCACCCCGGGCGCGCACGTGCGAGCCCTGCTCTCCGCCAACGCCAACAACTACACGTGGGTCGCGGCCACCGTCGGCTCCAACAACGCGGCCGGCTACCAGCTCGCGACCGGTGATCCCGTGATGGCGATCGGCGGCTTCAACGGCACCGACCCCGCCCCCACCCTCGCCGAATTCCAACAGGACGTGGCGGCGGGGAAGATCCACTACTTCATCGGCGGCACCACCAACAGGAGCTCGACCAGCGGCAGCCAGGACGCCACCGCGATCGCCGCCTGGGTCGGCGCCCACTTCACCCCGTCCACAGTAGACGGTGCGACCCTGTACGACTTGACAGCGAAATGAGCGACTTCACAGCCCGACCACAGCCACCGCATACCAACGGCACAAGCCCGACCCGGACGGTGGAGACCATGACGACGACCGCCACCCAGTACCCGCCACTGCCCCGGCCGCGCACCCGCCCGATGGTGTTCGGCTCCGGCCCGGTCCTCGACGTCGTCGTCCCCGTCCACAACGAGCAGGCCGGCCTCGAACCGTGCGTACGCGGCCTGCACGCGCACCTGACCGAGCACTTCCCGTACCCGTTCCGCATCACCATCGCCGACAACGCGAGCGTCGACACGACACCGTCCGTTGCCGCGCGACTGGCCGCCGAACTGCCCGAGGTGATGTCGATCCGCTTGGCGCAGAAGGGCAGGGGCCGCGCGCTGCGCGAGGTTTGGTCCGCGTCCGACGCCACCGTGCTGGCCTACATGGACGTCGACCTCTCCACCGACCTCGCCGCTCTGCTGCCACTTGTCGCCGCCGTGCTGTCCGGCCATTCCGACGTCGCCATCGGTAGCCGGCTGGCGCGCGGCGCACGGGTCGTCCGTGGTATGAAACGCGAGCTGATCTCCCGCTGCTACAACCTGATCCTGCGTTCCGCCCTGGCCGCCCGCTTCTCCGACGCCCAGTGCGGCTTCAAGGCGATCCGCGCGGACGTGGCCGCCGAACTGCTGCCGCTGGTGCAAGACAACGGCTGGTTCTTCGACACCGAGTTGCTCGTGCTCGCGCAGCGGATCGGCCTGCGCATCCACGAGGTGCCTGTGGACTGGGTGGACGACCCGGACAGCCGGGTGGAGATCATGGCAACGGCGCTCGCGGACCTGCGTGGCGTCGAACGGCTCGTCCGGGCGTTCGTGACCGGCGGGCTGCCGATCACCCGGCTGCGCAACGAGTTCGGCCGCGACCGCCTGGTGGCCGACCCGCCCGGCGTGCCTCCCGGCCTTGCCGGCCAGGCGATCCGGTTCGCCGCGATCGGCGTCGCGAGCACCCTTGCCTACCTGCTCCTGTTCGTCCTGCTGCGGTCCACGATGGGTGCCCAGCCGGCCAACCTGATCGCGCTGCTCGTCACGGCCGTCGCGAACACGGCCGTGAACCGCCGGATCACGTTCGCCGTGCGCGGCGCGACGGACGCCGGCAAGCACCAGTTCCAGGGCCTGATCGTGTTCGGCGTCGGCCTTGCCCTGACCAGCGGCGCGCTGAAACTGGTGAGCCTCACCGGCGCACCGGGCCGGTTGCTGGAACTCGGCGTGCTGGTCGGCGCCAACCTGCTCGCCACCGTCGTGCGGTTCGTTCTGTTGCGTGCCTGGGTGTTCCGCGCGCAGCGGCCGCGCGCCTGATGCGCCTGATGATGTCCGACCGATTCGAGAGGCCCGTGATGTCCGCGTCGACCCTGTCCCCGCCCGTCCCCGTCGTGGCAGCCGAGGCCACACGCCCGAGCCGTCCGGTCGCCGTGCGCGTGGCCCTGGCCGTCCTGCTGGCCGGCACCGCCGTGCTGTACCTGTGGAACCTCAGCGCTTCCGGCTACGCCAACGACTTCTACGCCGCAGCAGTAGAGGCCGGCACGCGGAGCTGGAAGGCGCTGCTGTTCGGCTCGCTCGACCCCGGCAACGCGATCACCGTCGACAAGCCGCCGGCCGCGCTGTGGGTGATAGGCCTGTCCGGTCGGATCTTCGGGTTCAGCTCGTGGAGTCTCCTTGCCCCGCAGGCGATCGAGGGTGTGCTGTCGGTCTGGCTGCTGTTCGCCGCCGTGCGCCGCTGGTCCGGGCCGGCGGCCGGGCTACTGGCCGGGGCCGTGCTCGCGCTGACCCCGGTGGCCGCGCTGATGTTCCGTTTCGACAACCCGGACGCGCTGCTCGTGCTGCTGATGGTGGCCGGCGCGTACTGCGTCGTTCGGGCCGTCGAGAGGGCGAGTGTCGGCTGGCTGGTGCTGGCCGGCACCGCGCTCGGGTTCGGCTTCCTCACCAAGATGTTGCAGGCTTTCCTTGTCCTGCCGGCATTCGCGCTCGTCTACCTGCTCGCGGCGAACACGTCGCTCGGCCGTCGGATCGCGCACCTGGCGGCCGCCGGGCTGGCCGTCGTCGTGTCGGCGGGCTGGTACGTGGCGCTGGTCGCGTTGTGGCCGGCCGGCTCGCGCCCGTACATCGGCGGGTCCACCGGCAACAGCCTGCTGGAGCTCGCGTTGGGCTACAACGGTCTCGGCCGGATCTTCGGCGGCACGGGCAACGGCGGCGGTGGCGGCGGTGCCGGTTTCGGTGGTGGGAACACCGGTTTCGGTGGCGCCACCGGCATCACCCGCCTGTTCGGCGCCAGCATGGGCACCGAGATCTCCTGGCTGCTGCCGGCCGCGCTGATCGGACTGGTCGCCGGCCTCTGGTTCACCCGCCACACACCGAGAACCGACCGGACCCGCGCCGCACTGCTGCTGTGGGGCGGCTGGCTGCTGGTGACCGGCCTGGTGTTCAGCTACATGCAGGGCGTCATGCATCCGTACTACACGGTCGCGCTCGCCCCCGCCATCGCCGCGCTGGTCGCGATCGCCGGCCGGGAACTGTGGCGTGGCAGGGACTTGTTCGCCTGCCGGGTGGCGCTCGCGCTGATGATCGCGGTCACCGGCGTGTGGGACTACGCGCTGCTCGTGCGCACGTCCGACTGGCTGCCCGCGCTGCGCTGGCTGCTGTTGCTCGCCGCGGGCGTCGCCACGTTCGCGGTCCTGCTCGGCGGACGGCTGACGACTCGGGTCGGTGCCGTGGTGGCGACCGTCGCCCTGACCGCCGGCCTGCTCGGCACCGCCGCGTACGCCGTCGACACCGCGAGCAACCCGCACAGCGGCGCCATCCCGACGTCCGGCCCGAGCACCGGCGGCTTCGGCGGCGGCCCGGGGGGCGGCGTCACCAACACGGCCGTCGCCAACCTGCTCACAGGCAGTACGTACCGCTGGGCCGCCGCCACTGTCGGCTCCCAGACCGCCGGCACACTCGAACTGTCCACCGGCGCGTCCGTGATGGCCATCGGCGGCTTCACCGGCTCGGACGACTCACCGACCCTGGCCCAGTTCCAGGCCTACGTCCAAGCCGGCCAGGTGCACTACTTCATCACCGGCGGCCAGGGCGGCGGTGGGGGAGCCGCGAGCCAGATCGCCAGCTGGGTCGCGAGCCACTTCACGTCGACCACGGTAGGCGGCGAAACCGTCTACGACCTCACCAAAGCCAACTAGCGATAGTCTCGAACGACGACGCGCGGATCAGCGCATATCTGACAGGAGCGCCTGTGGCAACGTGGGGAGATCTGGTCGCCTTCATTCGGTCCGAGTACCGGGTGACCAGGATCGAGCCGGACGAGATCCGGATCGAGGTCGAGTTCGAGGACGAGCGGCGGCAGGCCGTCATCGTGCAGCGGGAGGTGCTCGACAAGCGTTTCGAATGGGTGCAGATCGCATCGCCGTGTGGTAAGGCGGCCACGGTCAACCTGCTCGGGCTGCTCACCGAACTCGGCGAGAGCGCGGTCGTCGGCGGCGCCGTGGTGATGGGGGAGTACATCGTCATCCGGCATTCGCTGCCGCTGGAGAACCTGGACATCAACGAGTTCGTCGACCCGATGGCGCTCGTCGCCGGCACCGCGGACGAACTGGAGCAGATGTTCACCGGCGGCGACCAATACTGACCGGACACTGAATGGCACGAACGCCGATTCCGGACAATCCCGGTATCGGGAATACAGTCGGTGAACCCTTGCCCAACGCCATGCGGCCATTTGGGCGAAACCCCATTTGACGCCTTCTGATCGGTCTACAGTGGAGGGCGATCTGGGGAGGCCGACATGGCTGCCAACGCATTGTCCACCGTTGATCATGTTGTTGTACTGATGCTGGAAAACCGGTCGTTCGACCATCTGCTCGGATTCCTCTACACCGACGCGGGCAATGTGTCGCCGGCCGGCCAGCAATTCGAGGGGCTGGCTGGCACCGAATCGAATCCGGACGCGACGGGCAAACCGGTGCCGGTGTTCCGCATCGAACAGGCGACCCCGAACGCCTACTTCATGCCCGGCGCCGACCCCGGCGAGGGCTACATGGCAACCAACAGCCAGCTGTTCGGCACGTCGACCGCGCCGACCCCGCCGGTGGCCGGCATGCAGGGCTTCGTCAAGGACTTCGCGTACACCCTCGGCTGGCAGTCGAAGTCGAAAGGCTGGTCGATCCTGCCGGGCACCACGGCGTCGGACATCATGGGCTGCTTCACCCCGAAGTCGTTACCCGTGCTGTCCGGCTTAGCCAGCGGATACGCCGTCTGCGACCACTGGTTCTCGTCCGCCCCAACGGAAACAATGCCCAACCGGGCGTTCGTTTGCTCGGCCACCAGCCAGGGCCACATGGACGACAAGACGCACACGTTCACGTCGCCGTCCATCTTCGGCCTGCTCGGCAAGCACAGCCTCACCGCCGGGATCTACGGCTACACGAGCAAACCGCTGACCGCGAACACGTTCACCGACATCGCGTCGACCCCGAGCACCAAGATCGGGCTGTTCAAGGACTTCACGGCGGCCGCGGCGGCCGGCACCCTGCCCAACTTCAGCTTCCTTGAGCCGAGTTGGGGCAGCGCGGGCAACAGCCAGCACCCGAACTACGACGTGGCCCTCGGCGAACAGTTCATCCACGACGTCTACTACGCACTGCGCAACGGCCCCGCATGGCAAAAGACCCTCCTGGTGATCACCTACGACGAACACGGCGGCTGCTACGACCACGTGCCACCACCGGCCGGCGCCACCGCACCGGACAACACGGCGGGCGAGTTCGGCTTCGACTTCACCCGGTTCGGTGTCCGCGTGCCGACGGTCCTGGTGTCGCCACTCATCCCGCCCGGCACCGTGTTCCGCGTCCCGGCCGGCGGCACGCCGCTTGACCACACGTCGATCCTGAAGACCGTGCGGACCCGCTGGGGCCTGCCCGCCCTCACCGCACGGGACGCCGCCGCCCCGGACTTCGCGGCGGCCCTTTCCCTGACCACCCCACGCACCGACGACCCGCTGACCGGCGTGACCGTGCCGGTGGCGAAGGGCACGAACCCGTCGGCGGGCCTCCCGTCGCACCTGCAGGAGGTGGCCGCCGAACTCGCCGGCCGCGCCTACCCGGCCGGCCACCCGCACCCCGTCCTGCGCACGGCCGACGACTACACCGCCTACCTCCGAGCACAGTGAACGCCATCCGCCGGTAACACTCCCGTGACATGTCGTGCCTACGGTGCCGGGCAGGAGGTGTCGTCCGTGCTGCTCTCCCCGCATGAACAGGAAAAGCTGCTGCTGCACGTGGCCGCTCAACTCGCCGCGCAACGCAGGGCGCGCGGCCTGCGCCTGAACTACCCGGAAGCGGTCGCCGTGATCAGTTCCTGGGTGCTGGAGGGCGCACGGGACGGCCGGGGCGTCGCCGACCTGATGTCCGCCGGCCAACACGTGCTCACCACGGCGGACGTGATGGAGGGCGTGCCAGAGATGATTACGTCCGTCCAGGTCGAGGCCACGTTCCCGGACGGCACCAAACTGGTCACCGTGCACCGCCCGATCCAGGGGCCGGCCGATGGTCCCCGGTGAGATCGTGCCGGCCGATGGTCCACTGTGGATGGCACCGGACGAGCCGCGCGTCGTGCTGACCGTCGTGAACACCGGCGACCGTCCGATCCAGGTCGGCTCGCACTACCACTTCGCCGCGACCAACCCGGCCCTGGACTTCGACCGCACGGCGGCACAGGGCCACCGGCTCGCGGTTCTGGCCGGCACGTCGGTCCGGTTCGAGCCCGGCGTTGACCGCGAGGTCGAGCTGATCCCGTTGCGCGGCAGGCGAATCGTGCCCGGCCTGCGACTGGCACCGGATGGGGCGGCTGATGCGTGAACTCGACCGGCGCCACTACAACGCCCTGTTCGGCCCGACCACCGGCGACCGGGTCCGGCTGGCCGACACCGACCTGTTCATCGAGGTCACCGAGGACCGGACGCGCGGACCGCAGCAGGCCGACGAGGTGGTGTTCGGCGGCGGCAAAGTGATCCGCGAGTCGATGGGCCAGTCCACGGCCAGCCGCGCGGACGGCGCACCGGACCTGGTGATCACGGGTGCGCTGATCCTGGACCACTGGGGCGTCGTCAAGGCCGACATCGGCGTGCGCGACGGCCGGATCACCGGCATCGGCAAGGCGGGCAACCCGGACATCATGGACGGCGTGGACCCGGCCTTGGTGATCGGTCCGGGCACCGAGATCCTGGCCGGCAACGGGATGATCCTGACGGCCGGCGCGATCGACGCGCACGTCCATTTCATCTGCCCGCAACTCGTCGGCGAGGCGCTGTCCGCCGGCATCACCACGCTCGTCGGCGGCGGTACTGGCCCCGCAGAGGGCACCAAGGCGACCACCGTCACGCCAGGCCCCTGGTACCTGGCCAGGATGCTGGAGTCGATGGACGCCTTCGGCGTGAACGTGGCCCTGCTCGGCAAGGGCAACACGGTCGGCGAGCCCGCGCTGCGCGAACAGGTGCTCGGCGGCGCCAGCGGTTTCAAACTGCACGAGGACTGGGGAACGACGCCGGCCGCGATCGACGCGTGCCTGCGGGTCGCCGACGAGTACGGCGTGCAGGTCGCCATCCACACCGACACGTTGAACGAGGCCGGCTACGTGCGGGACACGCTGGCCGCGATCGCCGGCCGGACCATCCACACGTACCACACCGAGGGCGCGGGCGGCGGGCACGCGCCGGACATCATCACGGTCGCCGGCGAGCCGAACGTCCTGCCGAGTTCCACGAATCCGACCCGCCCGCACACCGTGAACACCGTGGACGAGCACCTCGACATGCTGATGGTGTGCCACCACCTGAACCCCGCGGTACCTGAGGACCTCGCGTTCGCGGAGAGCCGGATCCGCCCGTCCACCATCGCCGCCGAGGACGTGCTGCACGACCTTGGTGCTCTGTCGATCATCTCGTCGGACTCGCAGGCGATGGGCCGGATCGGCGAGGTGGTCATGCGGACGTGGCAGACGGCGCACGTCAACAAGCGCAGGCGTGGTTTCCTGCCGGGGGACAACGGTTCGGACAACCTGCGCGCCCGGCGGTACGTAGCCAAGTACACGATCTGCCCGGCCGTCGCACACGGCCTCGACGGCGAGATCGGCTCGGTCGAGGTCGGCAAGCTGGCGGACCTGGTGCTGTGGCAGCCCGCGTTCTTCGGTGTGCGGCCCGCTGTCGTGCTCAAGGGCGGCGTGATCGGGTGGGCGGCGATGGGTGACGCCAACGCGTCCATCCCGACGCCGCAACCGGTGCTGCCCCGACCGATGTTCGGCGCGTACGGGGCGACGCCGGCCGCCACGTCGGTGCACTTCGTGGCGCAGGCGGCCATCGACGACGGCATCGCGGACCGGCTGGCGGTCCGCAGGCGGCTGGTTCCGGTGCGCGACACCAGGTCCCTGCGCAAGGCCGACCTGCCACTGAACGACGCGCTACCGCACATCGAGGTCGACCCGGACACGTTCGCGGTGCACGTCGACGGCGAACTGATCGAGCCGGCGCCGGTGTCCGAACTGCCGCTCGCTCAACGGTATTCCCTGTTCTGATGGCCGTCGCATCGGTGTTGCTGCTTGCCGACTCCCGACTGCCCAGCGGCGGCCACGCCCACTCGTGCGGCATCGAGATGGCCGTCACGGACGGCCTGGTATCCACTGTGGATAATCTGAACCTGTTCCTGCGCGGCCGATTGCGCACGGCGGCATCGATGCTAGCCGGTTTCGCGGCCGCCGCTTGCCTGCTGGCCGACACTGACCCGGACTGGACCCGCTGGGACCGCGCGTTCTCGGCCCGCACCCCGTCCGCCGCCCAACGCGCCGCGTCCCGCGCCCAGGGCGCCGCGCTGCTGCGCACCGCGACCCACATGTGGGACCACCCCGCCCTGGGCGGCCTCCGTCGACTCGGCCGACCACACCACTCACTGGTACTGGGCGCGTCAACCGCCGCCGGCCTCGGTGCGCCGTCGGACGCCGCCGCACTGGCCGTCCACCACCTGACCGGCGGCACCTGCTCCGCCGCGATCCGCCTGCTTGGCCTCGATCCCCTTGCCGTAGCGGCGATCCAGGCCGACCTGACAACGCTGGCCGCTGCCGCCGCCGACATCGGTTGCCAGGCGGCCCACCGAGCGGTGGAGACATCCGATCCGGCCGAACTGCCGGCGACCAGTGCCGTCCTGCCGGAGTTGCTGGCGGCCCGGCACGCCACCGCGGAGGTGACCCTCTTTGCATCGTGAAGACCAACGGGCCGACCTGGCAGCAGGCGGCCACCGCCGACACGGCCACGCGCTCCGGATCGGCATCGGCGGCCCGGTCGGCGGCGGCAAGACAGCACTCGTCGCCGCACTCTGCCGCGCGTTGGCCGATGAGTTGTCTGTGGTCGTGGTGACCAACGACATCTACACGACGGAGGACGCGGACTTCCTGCGCCGCAACGGAGTCCTCGCCGACAACCGAATCCGCGCCGTCCGCACCGGCTGCTGCCCACACACCGCCATCCGTGACGACATCACAGCGAACCTGGATGAGGTGGAGGATCTGGAACGCCTGCACACCCCGGACCTGGTCCTGGTGGAAAGCGGCGGCGACAATCTCACGGCGACGTTCAGCTACGGTTTGGTGGACCGCCAGATCTTCGTGGTGGACGTGGCAGGCGGCGACAAGGTCCCACGCAAGGGCGGCCCCGGCGTGACAAGGTCCGACCTGTTGGTAATCAACAAGATCGACCTGGCCGAACACGTCGGTGCCGACCTGGACGTGATGCGCGCGGACGCGACGGCCCAGCGCGGCGCCCTGCCCACCGTGCTGATCTCGTTGCGCAGCCCGGAAGGCGTACGCCCGGTGGCCGACTGGGTCCGAACCTGCCGCCGGTAATGGAGGCCGAGGCGACGTTCGAGGTACGCGGCCACCGCACCCACTGGCACGACGCACCCCCCGTCGTCCTGCGGCCAACAGCCCCCAACCACCTACACCTGCTACACGCGGCCGGCGGCCCCCTCGGCGGCGACCGGTTGCGGCTGACCGGCGCCGTCGGCCCAGGGTGCGTGCTGCACATGAATTCGGCCGGCGCCACCGTAGTCCAGCCAGACCCCCACCATCGCCCGGCGACGTGGACGGTCCAGGTCGACGTGGCCGCTGGCGCAACCCTGCACTGGACTCCCCAGCCGACGGTGATCTGCACCAACGCCGACTACCACACCACCCTGCAAGTAAGAATCGCCCCCGACAGCACCCTGCTCGTGCGAGAACTGCTGGTACTGGGCAGATCCAACGAACCAGGCGGCCGCTGCACCACCCGCCTGTCAGTCATGATCGGCGACGAACCCTTGCTGAACCACGAAACCATGATGGACGGCACCGACCAAGCCCTGTCCGGCCCCGCCGGCACCGGCGGCCACCGCATCCACGGCACCGCACTGGTGGCCGGCAAGGCAGCCTGCGAAGTCCACGAACAAGCCGGCCACACCGGGAACGTGCACTGGGCCGTACTCCCACTCGACGGCCCAGGCTGGCTGGCCCTGGCCGTCGGCCCCACCGCGACTGAGGTAACAGCCATCCTCGACCACCTGCTCAGTGATCAGGCACACAGTTCGTTCAGGTAGCCCAACGTTCCGGTAAACGCGTCGGCCAGGAGTGCGACGTCCGGCAATGCCGTGCCGTTCGCGTGCAGTCCTACGTGGACACTGTCCCGGTACGAGCTGAACGCCACCCCCAGCGCATGCCCAGGTGCCAGCGGTACCACCGGATACACCTCGCGCAGTTCCGCCCCGTCGAAGCTCAACGGCACGCTCGGCAGTGGCACGCTCGTCACGACCGTGTCGCACAGCATCGGGGCGCACTGGGCGACCATCGGCATCACCAACCGGTGCACCGCCGCCGGCACGCTGTCCGCCAGCATCGGCAGCGCGCCCGGACCCCGGCCCGGACCGGCTACCTTGTTGCCGTCCATCACCGTTCGCACCGCTGCCAGCCGGCGTACCGGATCCGGCTCGCCGACCGGCAGGTCGCACAGGTACCCGGACAGCTGGTTCCCAGCCGCCCGCCCCTGGCTCCGAGACCGCCGGTTCACCGGAATCAACGCCCGCGGCGACAACCCGTCCGGCTGGTCGCCCCGCGCGATGAGCCACTCCCGCAACGCGCCCGCCAGCACCGCGAGCAACACGTCATTCGTCGTCCCGCCATGTGTTCGACGCACCCGCTTCACGTCCGCCAGGTCCAACCGCGCGATGGCCAACCGGCGATCGGTCGACGTCGGCGCCAGCAACGGCGACCGGGGCGGTGCGGGCCGGGCACTGCGCAACACCGACCCGGCGATGTCGACGGCCTGCTGCGCCGACGATCCCAACGACCGCAACATCGAACCCAACCCAACGACATCGGGATCGCCGCCCGACGTGGGGAAAGCGAACCGGCTGTCGTCCATCAGCCCGAGCCCGATCATCACCGCGCCCGCGCCGTCCGCAAGCGCGTGGTGCAGCTTCGGCAAGATCGCGAATCCCCCACCAGCCAGACCGGTGATCACGTGTACTTCCCACAGTGGACGGCCCGGGTCGAGGCGCTCGCCCATGATGTCCGCCACACGATCGGTCAGCTGCGCGGCGTCGTGCGGCCGGCGCAGGTGGTGCGTGTGGATGTGCGCCGCCGCGTCGAACCGGGGGTCGTCCACCCAGCGGACCGCGCCGAACTGCAACATCGAACTACGAACCCGTTGCCGCAGACGGGGAATCCGCTCCGCGCGAGTGCGAAGCAACTCTGCCAGCCGGGTCGGGTGCACCGGTTGGGACGGCGTGAACAGCGCGAGCGCGCCGATGTTCATCGGCGAGGAAGTGCTGTCCAGGCTTAGGAAAGCGGTATCCAGACCGCTGAGTGTGGTAGCCGCCATAGTGATTGTCCTCTCCTCCACGTTGTCGGTACGTCCAAGCAAACCCGGCAACGATGGCGAGGGCGTGGTCCGCAGGTTACGAACGCGGGTCAGTACCCGCGCGTATTACCTGATCAGGTGAACTTTGCGACGATCCGCAGTGGCATCAGTCGCAGCACAACGGACAGCGGCCGCCACGGCCATGGCGGTACGCAGGCGTTGGCCTTTTCGTGCTCGATTGCCCTCACCATCGCCCGGACGCCGGTCCTGGTGTCCACGATCAGCCTGCTCACCGACGGATCGGGGTTCATTTCCGAAGCGATGAGACCAGGATAGAGGGTCGTGACGGTGATCGGCCGACCGGCCACGTCCGCACGGATACCTTCGGCGAGCGTGGCGATGCCGGCTTTGGTTGCGCTGTAGGTGGTCACGTTGCGCGGCAGCCCACGGAACGCGCCGACCGACGACACCACCACCAAGTGCCCGTCGTCCTGGGCGCGGAACACCGCGAGCGCCGCCTCGCACTGCGCGAGCGCCCCGATGAAGTTGGTCTGCGCGGTGGCCAGATTGGCGTCGAAACGGCCGGTGCCGATCGGGTGGCCCTTCCCGATGCCCGCGTTCACGATCACCCGGTCCAGTGAACCCAGATCGCCGGCGAACTCGTCGAACGCGCGGAACACGTCCTCGTACTCGGTCACGTCGAGCCGGCACGTGAGCGAGCTTGCGAGCGAACCAATGTCACAGCAGCATCGCGAACGCGGCCGACGAGCGCCAGCGAGGAGGTGGCGTGAGCACCGTGATGTTCGGATACCGGGACGTGAGTTCGTCTCGAAGTTCGCGCAGCCGGTCGGCTCGGCGGGCGCACAGCGCCAGATTCCGGCCCCTTGCCGCGAACTCCCGCGCCATCTGCGCGCCAAGCCCCGAACTGGCACCGGTGATCACGATGTTTCTGCGCATTGCGCACAGTTTAGTCGATTCAGCCGGAACGATCGATTGTCGACCAATGGCTCGCGACGTGCAGCTCCCGCGCCAGGCTCCGGGCAACCCCATGCATCAGCGGCACGACGTCGGCCACCGCGATCAGCGACATCCGGGTCGCCGGACCGCTGATCGAGATCGCGGCCCCGGTCGGCGCACCCGGCACGGTGACCGCGATGCACCGCACGCCGATCTCCTGCTCGCCGTCGTCCTCGGCGTAGCCGACCGCGCGGATGGTGGCCAGCTCACGCCGGAACTGGTCCAGATCCACGATCGTGTGCTCGGTCTTCCGCCGCATCCCGGCCCGCGTGAGCAACCGGTCCACGGCATCGCAGGGCAGCTGCGCGAGCACCGCCTTGCCGACGGCCGTGCTGTGCGCGTCCGCCCGCCGGCCCACCTCGGTGAACATCCGCATCGAGTGCGGCGACGGCACCTGCGCCACGTACACCACCTGGTCGCCGTCCAGCACCGCCATGTTCGACGTCTCGCCGACCGCATCGGTCAGGCCGGCCAGGTACGGCCGCGCCCACGCGCCGAGCACCCGGCCCGCGGTCTCGCCGAGCCGGATCAGCCGCGGCCCGAGCGCGTACCGCCGGGACGGCTGCTGCCGCACGTACCCGCCGTCGACGAGGGTGCGCAGCAGCCGGTGGATGGTGGGCAGCGGCAGTTCGGACGCCACCGCGAGCTGGCTCAGCGTCACCTCGCCGCCGGCGTCCGCCATCAGTTCCAACAGCTCGAACGCCCGGTGTACCGACTGGACGCCGCCGCCGGACCGGTCCGCTGCCATCAGAAGGCCGCCAACGTATGCCAGGCGAGGCCGGCGTCGGCCGCGTCGTCGCGCACCACGCTGCCCTCGATCAGCCCGTACGGCCGGTCCGCCGCGTAGAACACCTCGTTCGGGTTGTCCAGGCCGAACGCGCTCAGGTCGACCGCGAAGTGGTGCTTGTTGGGCAGCGACAGCCGAACCTCGGCGATCGTGTCGTGGTCGGCCAGCACGGCCTCGCCCATCGCGTACAGGGTCTGTTGCAGCGCGAGGCTGCGCGTCGTGGCGAAGGCCCGCAACAGCGCGGCACGCACCGATTCGAACGTGCCCGCCCAGTCCACGTCCGGCCGTTGGTACCGCCAGCGCGCGGTGACCGCCGTGGCCAACACGCGGTCCGTGGTCTCCGGCAGCGTCGTGTAGCGGTCCCGAGGATAGCCATGGAACTCCGACCCGGTCGACTTCAGCACGACGAGATCCGTCAGCCCGGACACCACCCACGCCTTGTCGCCGTCGACCGTCACCGCCGTCGTGCGCTTCTCGTCCGACGACCGGCTGAACGAGTGCGGATGCGGCTGCCCGTCCACCGCGATCCGCTGCCACCCGTACTGCTCGATCAACACCCGCGCCCCCGAGATGTGGTCGAACGAGCCGGCGAAGTGCCGGCCGAGCCGCAGCGCGAAGTCCTCGATCTCGCCGACCGGCGCCTGTCGCGCGAACGCGAACACGGTGTTCTTCTGGGTGTCCGTCGGCACCACGTGCGCGTTGTCGCCGTGCAGGTGCGACGCCGTCATGTCGCCGCGCAGTGCGATGCTCACGTTGAGATCGGTGATGTGGTGCACGGCACCGTCCCTGCGGACCGTCACCAGCCGCGTCTCCGCCTTGCCGTACTGGTTGGCGCCGAGCGTGATGGCCATGGTCAGCTCCCTCGGTAGGTGGAGAAGGCGAAGGGGGACAACAGGATCGGCACGTGATAGTGCTCAGCGCCTTCGGTGACGGTGAAGGTCACGGCGACCTCGGGGAAGAACGAGGGGCCGTCGAAGTAGCCATCGGTGTCGAAGACCAGCCGATACCGCCCGGCGGCGAGGGTGTCCGGGCCGAGGGAACGCACCCGCCCGTCATCGTCGGTGACGCTGATGCCCAACAACCCGGCCGGCCCCTCCAGCCGCACCGCGATCCCGGCCGCCGGCCGCCCGGCCGCCGTGTCCAGCACATGCGTTGTGACCGCACTCATGCCGTGACGATCCTCTCCAGCCGCAACCGGGCGATCTTGCCGAGTTCCATACGTACCACGGACAGTTCGGCGACCGGGTCGTTGCCCATCCGCCCGGCGAGGTCGGCAAGCAGGTCCGCACCGTCCCGGCCGCTCGCGCAGACCAGGTAGATGTGCCCGAACCGGTCCTCGTAGGCGGCGTTCGCGGCAAGCAAACGATCGGCAAGGGCAGCACTGTCCACACCGGACTGTTCGGACGCCGACATGGCCGCCGTCGCACTCCCGGCCGCCGCGCGCTCACCGATCCGGGGGTGGTCGTCCAGCGCGTGCCGGATCTCCTCGTCGGTCAGGCTCGCGGTCAGCTCGTCCGCCCTGGCCAGCAGGTCGTCGCGGTCGGCGTACGGCCGTCCGTCGGCCAGTTCGCGCGCCCACCGGTCCACCGCGACACACTGGCGGAGCACGCCCGTCAGGCGGCCCGCGTCCATCGCGTTGACTTCTGCGATGCAGAAACTATCTTCCATTGCGGATGAACGTACACCGCAGTCAAAACTTCCACGATACGGAAACCTGGAGGCCATCGTGCGCTGGGCGGCGAATCTGTCGATCCTGTTCACCGAGCTGCCACTCGTGGACCGCCCGGCAGCCGCGGCGGCGGCCGGGTTCGACGCGGTCGAGTTCTGGTGGCCGTTCCCGACCGCGACCCCGAGCCCGATCGAGGTGGACACGTTCGTCGACGCCGTCGAGAGCGCCGGAGTCCAACTGGTCGCGCTGAACTTCTTCGCGGGCGACCTGCCGTCCGGCGATCGGGGCTTGGTGTCCTTGCCGGGCCGCGAAGACGAGTTCCAGGCCGGCGTGCGTGTCGCCGTCGGCATCGCGGAACGCTTGGGCACCAAGGCTTTCAACGCTCTCTACGGCAACCGCCTGCCGGCCACCGACCCGGCGGAGCAGGACGAGACCGCGCTGCGCAACCTCCGATTCGCCGCCACCGAGACGGCCAGGATCGGCGCGACGGTCCTGATCGAGCCGGTCAGCGGCGTCCCCGCCTACCCACTGTTGACCGCCGCCGACGCGATCGCCGTGATCGACCGGGTCGGCGCCGACAACGTCGCCCTGCTCGCCGACCTGTACCACCTCAGCGTCAACGGCGACGACGTGCCGACCGCGCTCGACGTCTACTTAGGACGGATCGGCCACGTCCAGATCGCCGACGCCCCTGGCCGCCACGAGCCCGGCACCGGCAACCTCGACCTGGCCACCTGGCTGCACACCCTCGACGATGGCGGCTACACCGGCTACGTTGCGGCCGAATACAAGCCAAGCGGCACAACGGTCGACAGCCTCGACTGGATGGCACGGCCATGACGCGTCGGTGGGCAGTGCCATCGACACGATCACGGAGTTCGAACCCGTGACATGATTCGAAACGGCGGCCCTCGGGAGGAGCACGCGGTGGCACATGTGGTGGTCGCGCCGGACAAGTTCAAGGGCTCGCTGACCGCGGCCGCCGCAGCGGCCGCCCTAGCCAGGGGGATCGAGCGGGTGCGTCCCGGCCTGTCCGTGCACCGCGTGCCGGTGGCGGACGGCGGCGACGGCACGGTCGACGCCGCGCTGGCCGCCGGTTTTCGCCCGGTGACCGCGACCGTGCACGGCCCGACCGGCGAACAGGTGACCGCGACCATCGCGATCCGGGACGGCGTCGCCGTTGTCGAGGCCGCCACGGCCGGCGGCCTTGCGCGGCTGCCCGGCGGCCGACTCGCCCCGCTCACCTCGTCCAGTTACGGCGTCGGCGAACTCCTGTTGGCCGCGATCGACGCCGGTGCCCGGACGGTCGTACTCGGTGTCGGCGGCAGCGCAAGTACGGACGGCGGCGCCGGTCTGGTCCAGGCGGTCGGCGGCCGTGTGCTGGATGCGGACGGCGCCGATCTGTCACCCGGCGGTGGTGCGCTCGCCGACGTGGCCACCGTTGACCTGTCCGGCATCGATCCGAGGATCGCCACTGTAGACGTGATCCTCGCGTCCGATGTGGACAACCCGTTGCTCGGCCCGCATGGCGCGGCATCGGTATTCGGTCCGCAGAAGGGCGCGGATCCGGCCCTGGTCGCTTTACTGGACGACGTCCTGCGGACTTGGAGCACCCACGTCGACCCGGCCATGGCCGACGCTCCGGGCGCGGGCGCCGCGGGTGGTATCGGGTTCGCCGCGCTGGCCGTGCTCGGCGCGACCCGCCGCTCCGGCATCGACCTCCTGCTCGACCTGATCGGCTTCGCGACACATCTCCCCGGCGCCGCACTGGTGATCACCGGTGAGGGCTCGCTCGACGAACAAAGCCTGCACGGCAAGGCACCCATCGGCGTCGTGGACGCGGCCGGCCGGGCCGGTGTCCCCGCGATCGCGGTCGCCGGCCGCAGCCAACTGAACCACGATGCAGTGGCGAAAGCCGGCATCACCGCCGTCTACACACTCACCGACCTCGAACCCGACCTGGCCCGATGCATCGCGGACGCCGATCGCCTGCTCGAAGAACTGGCCGTCCAGATCGCCGAGGAATGGCTGTGACCACGTACGATCTCGCCTTCCGGGGCCGGATCGTCACACCGACGGGGGAGCGGTCGGGCACTGTCGGGGTCCTCGACGGCCGGATCGCGGCCGTCGGCGCCGACGTGGACGCGGCCGAACGGATCGACCTGGCCGATGACGAAGTCCTGCTGCCCGGCCTTGTCGACACACACGTGCACATCAACGATCCCGGCCGCACCGATTGGGAGGGCTTCGACACCGCGACAAGGGCGGCGGCGGCCGGCGGCGTCACGACGCTGATCGACATGCCGCTGAACAGCATCCCGCCCACCGTCGACCCGGCGGCGCTGGCCGTCAAGCGCTCCGCCGCGATCGGCCGGGTGCACGTCGACGTGGGCTTCTGGGGCGGTGCCGTACCCGGCAACGCGCCCGAACTGGCCGCGCTGCACCGGTCCGGCGTGTTCGGCTTCAAGGCGTTCACGCTGCATTCCGGCGTCGACGAGTTCGGCCACCTCGACCACGATCAACTGGCTGAGGTGCTGGCCCGCCTCGCCGATCTGGACGCCATGCTGATCGTGCACGCCGAGGACGCGGCCACCATCGCCGCCGCGCCGCCACCGACCGGCCGCCGCTACGCCGACTTCCTGGCGTCCCGCCCCCGTGCCGCCGAGAACACCGCGATCGCCGAGCTTCTCGCACTGGCCGGCCGTTTCGGCGCCCGCGTGCACATCCTTCATCTGTCCAGTTCGGACACTCTGCCCATGCTGCGCGCCGCCCGCCGGGACGGTGTCCGGGTCACCGCCGAGACCTGCCCGCACTACCTGACCTTCACCGCAGAGGACATCCCGGACGGCGCAACGCAGTTCAAGTGCTGCCCACCGATCCGCGAGGCGGCGAACCGTGATCAGCTGTGGCAGGGCCTTGTCGACGGCGACATCGATCTGGTGGTAACCGACCACTCGCCGTGCACCGCGGCCCTGAAACGGTTCGACGTAGGCGATTTCGGCCTGGCGTGGGGCGGCATCGCCGGCCTGCAGGTCGGCCTGTCCGCCGTCTGGACCGAGGCTCGGCGGCGCGGGATCGGCCTGTCGGACGTGGTCCGCTGGATGGCGGAACGGCCAGCCGATTTGGTCGGACTGCCCCGCAAGGGCCGAATTACCGTCGGCGCCGACGCCGACCTGTGCGTGTTCGCGCCGAACGCCGAGTTCACCGTGACTGCCGCCGATCTGCACCACCGCAACCCGATCAGCGCCTACGACGGCACGCGGTTGTGTGGTGGCGTGCGGCGGACGTGGCTGCGTGGCGCACCGGTGACCGGCCGGCCGACCGGGGTCCTGCTGAGCAGAGGAGACGCATGACCGTCGACTGGAGCGCACTGCCCGACCTGGCATCGCGGCGGTTCGGCGGCAGCGTGGTCGCGGCCAACGACGAGTTCTTCGCCGAACGCGAGAACCTGATCAAGCCGGAACCACCCCAATACCGCCCACACACCTTCACCAACAAAGGCCAGGAATACGACGGCTGGGAAACCCGCCGCAGGCGCCGCGAACCGGGCGACCACGACTGGGCGATCATCCGCCTCGGTATCCCCGGAAAGGTGCACACGGTGATCGTGGACACCGCATTCTTCAAGGGAAACCACCCACCATTCTGCGCCATCGACGGATGCTCGGCCGACGGTTATCC
This sequence comes from Pseudonocardiaceae bacterium, assembly GCA_036270375.1. Lineage (GTDB taxonomy): Bacteria > Actinomycetota > Actinomycetes > Mycobacteriales > Pseudonocardiaceae > DATEPR01. The sequence goes on from DATBCR010000321.1 coordinate 20,928, forward strand.
ACCCCCGACGGACCTCGACTGGGCACCATTGATAACCCGATCAACTCTTGCCGGCGATGCCGCGAATGTGTTCACAGTGGACAGTGTGTGGCGCTACACTCACCTGCGGCTACGCATCTTCCCGGACGGCGGCGTGGCACGGTTGCGCGTCCACGGCACCCCCGTCCCCGACCCGCAATGGCTGGCGGACGTGCCGTTCGACCTGGCGGCCATGGCCAACGGCGGCGCCGCGATCCGGTGCAGCGACGGTTTCTTCTCGCCCCCCAACAACATGCTCCAACCCGGCGAGTCCCGATTCATGAGCGACGGATGGGAAACCGCCCGACGACGCGACAACGGCCACGATTGGGCGATCATCCGGCTCACCGCCCAAGCCGTCCCACGTGTAGTGGAGATCGACACCACCCACTACAAAGGAAACGCCCCGGACCGGGTTTCGGTGGCCGGAGTCGACGCCACGCACGCCGACCTTGACGACGATTCGGCCTGGCACCCGGTACTCCCGGTGACCGACCTGCAACCCGACACCGCGCACCGATTCCGTGCCACGGCGGACAGGCCGGTCACCCACCTACGCGTGGACGTGTTCCCGGACGGCGGCATCGGCCGCTTCCGCGCGTACGGCCACCTCACCGCCAACGGCACCGAACAGCTCACGGCAGCCTGGCGGGCCGCCCGCCCCGTTTAGCTGTGCCCGGCGTAACCAGGGGTCGTACGCATACCCTGGCGACATGGGTGTGCGGACTTTCGAATGGCGTGACGGCGCGGTCATCACCCCGGACCAACGGCTCCTACCAGGCGAACACCGCCTGATCCGGTTGGCGACCGTCGACGAGTTGGTAGCCGCGATCACCACCCTGGCCGTCCGAGGAGCCCCAGCCCTCGGCATAGTCGGCGCGTTCGGTGTGGCGTTGTCCGCACACCACAACCCGGACAACCCCGACCAGGTCAAGATCGACGCCGACCGGATCGCCAACGCACGCCCCACCGCCGTGAACCTGGCATGGGGTGTCGCCAGAACACTGGCCAAGCTGGCGGATGGCGCCGCGGCCGTACTGGCAGAGGCGATGGCGGTACTGGACGAGGACGAACGGGTCAACCGCACAGCGGCGACCAGAGCCGCCGACCTGCTGATCCGCTTGGGCCCCAACCGCCCCCTCAGGGTGCTGACCCACTGCAACGCGGGCCGCCTCGCCACCGGAGCATGGGGCACGGCCCTCGGCGCGATCCACGACCTGGCCGACCGGGGCGCCATAGAGTTGGTGGTAGCAACCGAAACCCGCCCGCTGTTGCAGGGTGCCCGCCTCACCGCATGGGAACTGGCCGAGGCCGGCATCCCGTACCGCGTGGCGGTCGACTCGGCGGCCCCGGCCCTGATCGCCCGAGGCATCGTCGACTGCGTGGTGGTCGGCGCGGATCGTATCGCCGCCAACGGCGACACGGCGAACAAGATCGGCACGTACTCGCTGGCCCTGGCCGCGGCGCGAGCCGGCATCCCGTTCATCGTCGTAGCACCGGAGTCCACAGTAGACGCGACCCTACCCAACGGCCAGGACATCCACATCGAGGAACGAGCCACCCAGGAGGTGACGGCGTTCGCCGGCATCCCCACCACACCCCCCGGCACGAGGGCATTCAACCCGGCATTCGACGTAACCCCGGCCGACCTGATCACGGCCGTGGTAACCGAGGAACGCACCCTCCTCGACCCGGACCGCACCCACTTGTGACTACCTTCGGCGGTGCCTATTCGAACCATATCCGCGCGGTAGCGGCTGCCTATCGGGCCAAGACGTCACAGCGGCGACGCTGGACGTTAGCCACGGTCAGCTTGATGGCCCTAGAATGGTCCTGTATCGAGGCATCCCATCGATGGCTCTGGGAAGGAACCACGCTCGCGTGGTTCGGTCGGATGGCGCGGCAACGGATTGAGCGATTGTTCACCGCAGCTCGGTGAGTGAATTTTCAGGATCGAACATGCCGACCAACCATGCGGGCATGACGGAATCTTGGCTGGACGTGGCCGACAGAACAGCATTCGCACGGGCAGTTGGCCAGACGCTGCGCACCATCCGCGTGTCCCTCGGCTGGCGCCTCGCCGACGCCGCCCAACTGGTCGGCCTCTCACCGAGCCAACTGTGCCGGCTGGAACTTGGCGCCCGCCCGATCGGCATGGGCCGGCTCGTCCTGCTGTGCGGTGCCCTCGGCATCGCACCGAGCGAGGTGATCGCGACCGCCGAGCGCGACGCCTTTCCGCTCGGCTGGCCGGCCCAGAACCTCGCGAGTCACAGCCCGGCCGTGTAAATGCGCCAATCGCCGATTTCGGAGATGTCCTTCAGGTCCGCCGCGCCCGTGAATTCGGCTCTGAGGACGGTGGCCAGGCATGCCGTGCCGTCGTCCAGTTCGACGATGCCCAGTTCCAGTTCGGGGGGTTCGGCCGGCAGCAGGTGGTCGCGCAGGGTTTCCAGGGGCACGTCGTACACCTCGCCGAGTACGGTGTGTCCCTGGAAACCCTGCGCCACCTCGCGCATTGCCGGGAAGCGGTCGCCAACCGAGTAGTACCGGTATCTCGGCGCGCTGCGGGCCGTTCGCACCAGCGGGGCTCCGTGCAGCTGGTGGTGCAGCGGGCCGCCGCGCATGCCGCCGCCGTTGAGGAACATCAGTGCCATCGTCGTCCTTCCGGTCGGGGCGGCGGGCTCACGTGCCGGTGATGTGTTCCGGCCGGACCGGTGTTCTCGGCAGGGCCAGCCCGGTGGCCGCGCGGATCGCCGCGACGATGGCCGGTGTCGACGAGATCGTCGGCGGCTCGCCGACGCCGCGAAGCCCGTATGGCGCATGGGGATCCGCCAATTCCAGCATGTCGATCGGCATCGGCGGCATGTCGAGGATGGTCGGGATCAGATAGTCCGTGAACGACGGATTGCGAATCTTCCCGTCCGCGATCTGGATCTCCTCCATCACCGCGAGCCCCAGTCCCTGCGCCGAACCACCCTGAATCTGGCCGAGCACCGCCTGCGGATTCATCGCCTTGCCGACGTCCTGCGCGCACGCCAGTTCGACCACCCGCACCAGCCCCAACTCGGTGTCCACGTCCACCACCGCCCGGTGCGCCGCGAACGCGTACTGCACGTGCGCCCTGCCCTGCCCGGTCACCGGATCGATCGGCTCGGTCGGCCGGTGCCGCCACTGCACGGTCTCCTCGACCGCCGCACCGCCGAGCACGTCGACCAGATCCGCGAGCACACCGTCCCGCTCGGCGACCACCTTTCCGCCGACCAGCGCCAGATCTCGCCGTGCCACGCCAAACTTGGCCGCCGCCATGGTCAGCACCCTGGCGCGGATCGCCTCGCACGCCGCCTTCACCGCGCCGCCCGTGACATACGTCTGCCGCGACGCCGACGACGAACCACCATTCCCCACGCTGGTGTCCGCCGGATGGATGTTGACCCGTTCGACCCCCAACTCCGTCCGCACGATCTGCTGCTGAATGGTGACCAGCCCCTGCCCGACCTCGGCCGCCGCCGTGTGCACAAGCACCGACGGCTCGTCACCGACCACCTCCAGCCGCAGCCGGGCGGTCGAATAGTCGTCGAATCCCTCCGAGAAACAGATATTCTTGATCCCCACCGCATAACCGACACCCCGCACCACACCCTCGCCGTGCGTGGTGTTCGACGCGCCACCCGGCATTCTTCGGATGTCCACCGGCCCGGTCGGCGCAATGGGCATCGGCCGGTCCCGCACCAGCCGTACCAACTCCGCAACCGGCGCCGCCGAGTCGACCACCTGACCCGTCGGCATCACACTGCCTTCGGTCATGGCATTGCGGATCCGAATCTCCACCGGATCCACACCGACCGCGGCGGCCAGTTTGTCCATTTGCGACTCGTAAGCGAAACCCGCTTGCACCGCACCGAATCCACGCATCGCGCCGCACGGCGGATTGTTCGTGTAAGCGCCCCAACAATCGATCGACGCATTCGGCACGTCATACGGCCCAACGCCCAATGTGGCCGCATTCGCCACCACGGCCGGCGTACTCGACGCATAAGCCCCGCCATCAAGATAAATCGAGGCCGCCACATAAACCAGCCGGCCGTCCCGGGTCGCGCCGTGCTCGTAATGCAGCATGGCCGGATGCCGGTGCACATGCCCGAAGAACGATTCCTCCCGGTTGTACACCATTTTGACCGGCTTCCCGGTGTAGAGCGCCAGCAGGCACGCGTGCACCTGCATCGACAGGTCCTCCCGCCCGCCGAACGCCCCGCCGACCCCGGCCAGTGTCAGCCGTACCTGAGCCGCGGGCAGTCCGAGCGCCGCCGCCACCTGCCGCTGGTCCACGTGCAACCATTGCGTCGCAACAAAGAGGTCGACCCCACCGTCCTCGGCCGGCACCGCGAGCCCGGACTCCGGCCCGAGAAACGCCTGATCCTGCATGCCGACCTCGTAGTCGCCACGCACCACCACCTCGGCACGAGCACGAGCCGCGGCCACGTCGCCATGCCGGATCGGCACGTGCCGCACCACATTCCCACCCGGATGCAGCGACGGCCCGTCCCCGTGCACCGCCGCACGAGCGTCCGTCACGGGCGTCAGCACCTCGTACTCGACCACGATCCGAGCCAGCGCCCGCCGTGCCGTCTCGGGATGGTCGGCACCCACCAGCGCGACCGGTTCCCCTTGGTATCGAACGACATCCACCGCGAGCACCGGCTGGTCCGAATGTTCGAGGCCGTAGTGGTTCGTGCCGGACACGTCCTCGTGCGTCAGCACCGCGTACACCCCGGGCAGCTTCAGCGCCTCCGTCAGGTCGACCCGCACGATCCGGGCATACGGATGCGGGCTGCGCAGCGTCGCACCCCAGATCATGTCCGCGTGCCACAGGTCGGACGAGTACGCGAACTCGCCCCGCGCCTTCAACACCCCGTCCGGCCGCTGCGGACTGCTGCCCACCCCACCGGCCGTCGCCAACTCGTCCCGAACCGATCCGCCCGTCATCGATCCACCAGTTTCCGATGCGCCGCACCAAGTTCCCGTGCCAACTGTCGATCGTCCACAGTGGTCAGTCGATTCCCGCTGACCACCGTCCGGCCACCGACAAGCAACAATTCGAGCGGCGCGGGCGCACCCAACACCAGAGCCGCCACCGGATCCGTGATTCCCGCGTGCGCCAACCCGTCCAGCCGCCACACCGCCAGATCGGCCAGCGTCCCCACCGCAAGCGAACCCAGATCAGCCGACCGCCCAAGGCATCGCGCCCCACCCACCGTCGCCATCCACAACGCCTGTCGAGGACTCAACGCGGTCGGCCCGCCCCGCTGCCGCGCGAACAGCAACGCCTGGTGCATCTCCTCGGCGAGCCCGCCCGACTCGTTCGACGCCGCTCCATCAGCCCCGAGCCCCACCGGCACCCCGGCCGCCAGCAGATCGGCGACCGGCGCGACGCCGACCCCGATCCGGCCGTTCGACGTCGGACAGTGCGCCGAACCGGTCCCCGTCGCGCCGATCGCGGCGACCGCGTCCGGCGTGAGGTGCACGGTGTGCGCGAGCCACACGTCGTCACCGAGCCAGCCGAGCCGTTCCGCGTACTCCACCGGTGTACAGCCGAATTCCCGCCGGCACTGCTCGTCCTCGTCAACGGTCTCGGCGAGGTGCGTGTGCATCCGCACGTCCAGCCGACGCGCCAGTTCGGCCGCCCCGGTCATCAGCCGCTCGGTGACCGAGAACGGCGAACACGGCCCGACCGCCACCTGGACCCGTGCGTTGCCGGCCGGATCGTGGTACTTCGCGATGGCCGCCTCGGTGGCCGCGAGCGCCGCGTCGGTGTCCTCGACGATGTGGTCCGGCGGCAGCCCGCCACCGGACCGACCGCGGTCCATCGAGCCGCGCACCAGGTGCAGCCGGGTACCGATCCGGTCCGCGGCGGACACCACCGCCGCTGCCTGATCACCGCCGTCCGCGGGGAAGACGTAGTGGTGGTCGGCGACCGTCGTGCACCCGGTCAGTGCGAGCCGCGCGATACCACCGGACGCGGCAGTGTGCGTGACGTCCGCGTCCAGCCGCCCCCAGATCGGATACAGCTCGACGAGCCACTCGAACAGCGTGCTCGTCTGGCTCAGCCCCCGCGTGGCCCACTGGTACAGGTGGTGGTGCGTGTTGACCAGACCGGGCGTGACGAGGCAGCCGGTGGCGTCCACCACGGTCGCGCCCGGCACGTCGGGTGCGGGACCGCCACCTATCGCGGTGATCCGTTCTCCGTCCACCACAACGTATCCGGATGCGTACTCGGTGCCGTCATCGTCCACTGTGGCCAGTGCGGCACCGGCAATGACGAGTGTCATGAACGCGCCCTCTCCGCGGCGAGTCGAACGGCGTCCAGGATCTTCTCGTAACCGGTGCAGCGACACAGGTTCCCGGCCAGCGACTCGCGGATCTCCTCGTCACTGGGACTGCCCACCCGCCGCAGCAGGTCATGCGTGGCCACGATCAGCCCCGGCGTGCAGAAACCACACTGCACGGCCCCGGCCTCGACGAACGCCTGCTGCACCGGGTCCAACTCGTCGCCGTCGGCCAGTCCCTCGACGGTTCGCACGGCACGCCCTTCCACCTGGCCGGCCGCGACCAGGCACGCGCATACCGGGGTGTCGTCCAGATAGACCGTGCACGAGCCGCATTCGCCCTGTTCACAGGCGTTCTTGGAGCCGGGCAGCCCGAGGCGTTCCCGCAGCACGTACAGCAGGCTCTCGCCGGCCCACACGTCGTCCGCGGTGTGCTGTTCGCCGTTCACCGTCACGTTCACGCGCATGCCGGCCAACTCCCCTCCCGGTAGTCCTGCCAGGCCCAGCCGAGCGTGCGCCGGGCCAGTACCGCCAGGGCATGCACGCGGTACGCCGCACTGCCCCGTACGTCGTCGATCGGCGCGGCGGCCGTCGAGACCAGCTCACCGAACCGGCGCAGCACGTTGTCCGGCAACGGTTTCCGTGACTCCCAGCACCCCTGGTCGGTCAGCTCGCCGGCCAGGAACTCCTCCGCCGCACCGGCATGCCTCGGCGTCGGCGACGCGGAACCGATCGCCGCCCCCACCCGGCCGGACGTCGGGAACAGGCTCAACCCGAACGCGCACACCGCGATCACCATGGCGTTGCGGGTACCCACCTTGGCGAACTGCTGCGGCCCTTCTGCCGGCGCGACGTGCACGGCCGCGATCAACTCGTCCGGCGCCAGCGCGTTCCGCTTCACCCCAAGGTAGAACTGGTCCGCCGGGATCATCCGGGTGCCACGCACGGACGCCGCCTCGACCACCGCGTCACCCGCCAGCAGCGCCGGATGCGTGTCGCCGGCCGGGGACGCGGTGCCCAGGTTGCCGCCGACGGTGCCCCGGTTGCGGATCTGCGGCGAACCGACCGTCCGGGCGGCCATGGCCAACCCGGGCAGCCGGTCGGCGAGCTCGGTGATGATCCGGGCATAGCTCACTCCGGCGCCCAGGCGGACCCGGCCGTCCTCGATATGCCACCGGGCCAGCTCGGCCACCCTGGTCAGATCCAACAGCGCGGGCGGCCGTCGGTTGTCGAAGTTGAT
>DATBCR010000322.1:0-4344 GCA_036270375.1 Pseudonocardiaceae bacterium
AGCGCCGCCACCAGCGACCATTGCAACGCCAAACCCTGCGCCTGCTCGAACCCCACCAACACCGCCCCGGCCACCACCAGCCGCTGACCGCCGTCCGGTGCCGTGACCACCGTCCCCAGCCACCGCCGAGGCGGGCTGGCGGACGTGTCCAGCACCCCCTCCCCACCATTCAGCGCCGTCACCTGATGCTCAGACAGCGGCGCGGGCGGCCCGCCGTCCACCGGATCGCCCGCACGATCGAGCACCCGCACCACGATGTCACCGGGGGTGAACGTCGGCAGCCGTCCGTCGCTCACGTCGGACGAGGCCGCACTCAAGTGCGACTGCAGGTCCGAATCGGCCGCGTCCAACAACAGACTGCCCTGCAGCGAACTCGTGAACTGAGCCAGGATCACCAGGCACAGCACGGTAACCGTGGTCGCGACCATGGTGATCCGGTACCGCACCGACCGCCGCAGCCACCACCCACGCAACGACAAGCGGCCCGACCATCCGGTGCCCGATCCGACGGCGGTCAACCCCGCGCGTCCCCACCGAGCGCGGTGTCCAACTCGGTCGTGCTGACGAGATACCCGTGCCCCCGCACGGTTCGCAGCACGTCCCCGGCTCCGACGGCCTCCAACTTGCGCCGCAGATAGCCGACATACACCTCGACAGCATTGCGGGTGGCCGCCTGCTCGTCGCCCCACACCGCCCGCAGCAACTCGTCCTTCGTCACCACCGCCCCCGCCCGCCCGACAAGCACGTCGAGCACCGCGAACTCCCGAGGGCTCAACGCGAGCAGCCCACCGTCGCACCGCACCTGCCGCCGCGCCCGATCGACGTCCAACTGCCCGATCCGCACCCGCTGCCGAACACCCTCACCGGCCGATCGCCGCAACAGCGCCCGCACCTGCGCCACCAGCACCCGGAACGAGAACGGCTTCACGACGTACCCGTCCGCGCCCAGATCCAGCCCGTCCGCCTGGTCCACCTCGCCGTCCTTCGCCGACACCAACAGCACCGGCGTGCGCACCCCCTCCGCCCGCAGCCGCTCCAGCACCCGGTACCCGGACAGCCCAGGCAGCATGATGTCCAGCAGCACGACGTCGAACGAGCCGGTCAACGCGGCCCGCAGCGCGCTCGGCCCGTCCGCCGCGGACGCCACGTCCATGCCCTCGGCGGCCAGGCCACGCTCCAGCGCGCGCCGGACACCCGGTTCGTCGTCCGCGACAAGCACCCGTGGTCTCACTGGGACAGAATGCCGGTAGTGGCGGCATTCGCACCGGCGGCTCTCAGTGATCTCTCAGTCGTGTCGGCGTTGTTCTCAGCGCCATCTCAGTTTGACCGGAGCAAGCTCGGCACTGACGGAACAGATCCGAGGAGGCGGAATGAACCGCAGGAGAATAACGCTGGGGGCAGCGGCGGCCGGAGTGGTCGCCGGTGCGGTGGGTATCGGCTTCCTGGCCGCGCCGGCCGGTGCCGGACAGTCCCCCACCCTTCCCGGCACGACACCGGCGGCACTCGTGCAGTCGGTGCTCACGTCGTCCCCACCTGCCATGTCCGGCACGGTGGCGATCACCAACAACCTCGGCCTGCCGGCGGTCCCCGGCCTGCCGGCGGCGTTGGCGGGCGGCAACAACAACCAGATCCGGGTGTGGACCGACGGCGTGCACGGCAGCCGCATCTCGCTGCCGACGCCGACCAGCGAGGAAACCATCATCGACGACGGAACCACCGTCTACGACTGGAATTCCGCCACCCGAACGGTCACCGAGCACCACCTGAACAAGGCGGACGGCAAGACGGCGCACAAGGCCGAGCCCGCCAAACCGGACACGTCCAACGCGAACCTCGACCCGGCCTCCGTGGCCAGGCAACTGGTGTCCTCGGTGCGGCAGACCAGCACCATCTCGGTGGACGGCACGGACGTCGTGGCCAACCGGCCCGCGTACGACCTGGTGCTCACCCCGAAGCCGAGCCAGCGCACGCTGCTGCGCCAGGTGCGGATCGCGGTGGACGCGCAGACGCACATGCCGCTGCAGTTGACCGTGCTGGCGAACAACACCAACACTCCCGCGCTGCAGATCGGTTTCAACAGCATCGACATCGGCCCGCAGGACCCGGCGCTGTTCCGGTTCAGCGTGCCGGCCGGCGCGACCGTGACCAACGGGGACAACAAGGACAAGCAGTCCGTCGACACGGCGAACCAGACGGCGCCGTCCATCGTCGGCTCCGGCTGGGAGACCGTGGTCGTCATGCACCTGCCCAGCTCGATGGGCCAGTCGGGCAAGGGTCCGGACCCGATGCGGCTGGTGCAGGAGTTCGGCAAGCCGATCAGCGGATCGTGGGGCACCGGCAGCCTGATCAGCACGGACGTCGGCAACGCGCTGGTGACGTCGGACGGCCGGGTGGCCGCCGGGTTCGTGCCGACGCAGCTGTTGATCAAGGCGCTGGGATGAGTTCCACCGGCGTGATCATGGACGGGGTGGGCGTCGCGACCGCGGCGCCCACCCCGGGCTCGACCGAACTGGCCGCGCGCAGCCGTGGCCTGCGCAAGACGTTCCGTGGCACGGTCGCGGTCGACAACCTGGACCTGGACGTGCCGGCCGGCTGCGTGCTCGGCATGCTCGGCCCGAACGGGTCCGGCAAGACCACCACCATCCGGATGCTGCTCGGCCTTGTCCGGCCGACCCAGGGCGAGGTGGACCTGCTCGGCCACGCCATGCCGGACGGCGCGGCGCACGCGCTGCCACGGGTCGGCGCGCTGGTCGAGGGGCCCGGCTTCCACCCGTACCTGTCCGGCCCGGACAACCTGCGCCGGGCGGCCGCCGCGGAACCGTTGCTGGCCACCAAGGCCATCGGGCCGGCGGTGGCGGACGCGCTGGAGCGGGTCGGGCTGACGGACGCCCGCAACCGGCGCTACCGGGCGTACTCGCTGGGCATGAAGCAGCGCCTCGGCCTGGCCGCCGCGCTGCTCGTGCCGCGTGACCTCGTGATCCTCGACGAGCCGACGAACGGCCTCGATCCGGCTGGTACCAGGGAGATCCGCCGGGTCATCGCCGAACTGCACGCGGCGGGGACGACGGTGCTGGTGTCATCGCACCTGCTGTCCGAAGTGGAGGCGACGTGCACGCACGTCGCGGTGCTGCACAAGGGAAACGTGGTGGCACAGGGGGAGCTGGCGCCATTGCTGGAGGCCGGCAGTCCCACCCTGCTGGTCAGCACACCCGCCCATAACGAAGCCGTGGAAGCGTTGCGGGACAACCGGATCGGCGTCCGGGTGGTGGCCGACGGGCTACTCGTCGACCTGTCGGGGACGTCGGCGCCGGTCGTGGTGGAGACGCTGGTACACGCTGGCGTGCCGGTGCACGAGGTGCGGCGGCAGCGGGCGGATCTCGAGGAACTGTTCGCAAGGTTGACCGAGGCGACGGAGGAGGCATCATGACGACCGTGAGTGTTCCAGCGGAGACGGCGGAGGCGTTTATGACCGCCGAGCCCGTGGCCGCGACCCCGGCCACACCGAACCGGCCGGTTGGCGGTGCGACGCACGCGCCGATCACGCGCCTGCTGCGGTCCGAGCTGACCGTGGTGTTCCGGCGTCCGCGCACGTGGATCGCACTCGCGCTGCTCGGCCTGGTACCGGTGGTGATCGCGATCGGCATCCGGGTCAGCAACGGGCCGCGCGGCGAGAACGGCGGCAACATCATCAGCACCCTGGTCGGCAACGGCCTGGTGCTGCCGGTGGCCGCGCTGGCCATCACGCTGACCGTGCTGCTGCCGCTGGTCGGTGCGATGTGGTCGGCGGACGCACTGGCGGGTGAGACGTCGAACGGCACGCTGCGCGGGCTGCTGACGGCGCCGGTCGGGCGGGTCCGGCTGCTGGTGGTCAAGTCGTTCGGCATCGCGGTGGCCGTGCTGACGGCGTGCGTGCTGATCGCGGCTGTCGGCATGATCACCGGTCTGGTGCTGATCGGGTCGCACGGCATGCTGACGCTGTCCGGCAGCACCCTCGGGTTCGGCGGCGCGCTCGGCCGGGTGGCCATCGCGACCGGGTGGGTGGCCGTGCAGGTATGCGCGGTGTGCGCGGTGGCGCTCGCGGTGTCCGCGTGCACGGAACACCCGATGGTCGTGATGGCGGCGACACTGGCCGGAGCGATCGTGTTCGGCGTGCTCAGCTCGATCCCGTCGCTGGACTGGCTGCAGCCGTACCTGCTGACCAACACGTGGACGTTACTGACCGACGTACTGCGCGACCCGATGCCGACGGACGGCCTAGTGCACGGCATGGAACTGGCCGGCTGCTATGCCATGATCGGATGGTCGCTGGCGTTGGCGCGGGTGGTCACCAAGGACGGCTGAGGC
>DATBCR010000323.1:0-4911 GCA_036270375.1 Pseudonocardiaceae bacterium
GTCCGCGGCGAGGCGTTCCAGCGCGTAGATACCGCCGAGCCGCACCTGCAGGCGGTCCGGGCCGGCCGTGCCAAGCTGGTCGATGGCGTGGCTGTACCTGTCGGTGATCTGGCCCTGTTCGGCGACGCCGATCTGGTCGCGGGTGGCGCGCAGGGACAGCGCCGTGAAGGCCAGCGCGGCCAGTGCCGTGAATGCCGTAATGACCGTCGCGAGCTGTGACCAACGTTCCTTGGCCGCACGCGTCGCCGGTTCGCCGGTCACCGGGAGTACCGCGCGACCGCGCCGCCATACCGACACCGCCGCGACCACCAGCACCGCACTGACCAGGGCCGGCCACCACCGACCGAGCCACCCGACCGTCGACGACCAGGACGGCAGGACATGCGCCCGGACCAGCGCCCACCCCAGCGCGACCACCGCGGCACCCAGCAGCCCGGCGCTGAGCCGGCCACTGGGCACCGCCGCCAGCCGTGCGCGAACCCGTCTCGGCAGCCCGTGCTCGTCCGCGTCGTTCATGGCCACGAATGTCTCACATTCGCGGGCACTACAGGCCGAATGCGAGGAGCACGTACCCCTTGTCGGGCGAACTCGGATAGAACGGGTAATAGCCGGACTGGACGTACACCATGCCGTTCGCGACCACCGCGCCGCCGTTGCCGGACATCGCACTCCCCCGGCCAGGGCCGTTCACCGCGGCGAAGTCGCGCACCGTGTCGTACTCCCACAGCACCTGCCCGGTGTCGGCCGAGAACACCCGGAACTTGCCGTCCGCGCTGCCCTCGTAGACAACGCCGGGGCTGCTGGTGACCGCTGGCGTGAGCGCGAGCTGGCACAGCGACGGGTAGGCCGACGCGCCGCCCCACGCGCAGCCGTTCGACGGGTTCGGCGTCTGCCAGATGATGTCACCAGTACCGGGCTCCAGCGCGAACAGCGTGCCAGGGCCGGCCTGATACGTTGCCACGTAAAGCTTCTGGCCGTCGTAGCTGCCGCCCCACCGAATGCCGCCGCTGCCGCCACTTGGCACCGGGTGGCCGAGTTGGTCCTCCCACACCACCTGACCGGTCACCGCGTCGTACACGTGGTACACGCCGGTCTTCTGCCCGAAACCGACCAACTGGCGGCCGTGCACCGAGAACATGTTCGGGGCGTAGCCGATGTCGTAGTCCAGCGCGGTGAAGCTGGTGGCGCCCGGGCAGAAGCCGCCGGCCACCGCGGTGGGGTCCCAGCAGGTGTAGCGCCAGGTGTCGGCGTTGACGAACTGGTGCTTCCACCGGACGCTGCCATCCACTGCGGACAGCGCGAGAATGGAGTCGATGTCGCCACCGCTGCCGGAGTAGTTCTGGCCGGTGCCAACGTAAAGCGTGTCGGTGCGCGAGTCGATCGCCGGCGTGCCCCACACCGCGCCACCGGACGGCGCGTACTCCGGTACACCGTTGGGCCACGTGCCGACCCGCTGCGGCTGCGGGATGGTGTAGTAACGCCAGGCGATCGCGCCGGTGTCGGCGTCCACCGCAAGCACGGAACCGCGGAAGGTGCAGCACGGATAGGTGGCGCCCTGGCCGCTTTCCTGGCTGGACACGCCGATGTAGATGCGGCCGTGGTAGTAGACCGGCGAGCCGGTCAGGTTGCGCATCGGGTGGCCGTCGAGCAGGGTGGCCCAGCGCAGCGCGCCGGTCGTCCGGTCGAGCGAGTACAGGAAACCGCGGTGATCGCCGAAGAACACCCGATCGTCGTGCACGACCGGGCCGTCCCAGAGCGAGTCGGTGTCGAACTGGGTGTTCGGGCCGGCGACCGTGGTCGCGTCGAAGACCCAGCGGGTGGCGCCGGTGTGTGCGTCGAGCGCGTAGAACTTGCCGTCGGTCGAGCCGACATACAGCGTCCCGCCGACGACGACCGGTTGGCTCTTGCCCATCTGGTTGGGAATCCGTGGTAGCTGGAATGCCCATTTCAGGGTCAGGCCGCTGACATCGGCCGCGGTGATCCGGCTTTCGTCTGCGGCGTAACGACTTCCGGCCAGGTCCTTCGACCAGCTCGCCCAGTCGCCGTACCCGGTGTCGTCGCCGCGGGCGGCCCCGGTCAACAGCGCCGAGCCGAGCACCACGGCCGACATCAGGACCAGGGCGATCCGGAGCCTGCGCTTCCGGTTCCGCGACGGGGTGTGCGGCATGCTGGTTTCTCCCTGCGCTCGGAATGGCTCGCATGAGCAGGGTCCCGCAGGCCGATCCCGATGTCGTGGGCCACCAGTCCCAACCGGCGGGGACGCAGGAGATCAACGGCACGTGCACGCGTAACGGCCGGGAGCCCGACTGGTCGATCAGTCCTGATTGGACGCTCGAACTGCCTCGTTGGTCACCAGGCGCGTAGTTGTCGTGGGTTGTCGGCGCCGTCGGACAGTTCGGTGAGGACGGCTCGGGTGGTCTGGAGCCGGTCCTGGCCGAGGTGGCGGGCCGCTTCGCGTTCGTACGTGGCGTGGAAGCGGCGGGCGCGGTTGAGCAGTTGGGTGCCGCGGTCGGTCAGGTGCAGGCGTTGGGCGCGGCGGTCGTCCGGGTCGGGGACGCGCCGCAGGTAGCCGCGTGCGTCCATGTCGGCGACGACCTGCGCCGCCGCCTGCTTGGTCACGCCCATGGCCACCGCGAGTTCGTTGATGGTGACCGGACTCCGCGAGACGATTCGGATCACGTAGCCGTCGGAGCGGCCGAGGTCGGTGAATCCGTTGCCGGCTAGGTGTGCCCGCAGCTCGTCGACGAACCGCTGGTACGCGAGCCCGAGGAGGATGCCGAAGTCCGTCACCGGGGCAGTGTAGACACGCGTCATATAGACAAGCTAGATTGTCTATATGACGTACATAGCTGGGACCGAAGCACCCACCTTCGAACTGGACGACATCACCGTCGTCGGCCTCGCGGCGCCCAGCCGCGGGTCGTCCGAGAACTGCGCGTGGACGCTGCGGGTCCGTGCCGGCACGCCGGGTGTCGAGCACTCCGTTGACCGGGAGGAGATCTTCATCGGTATCGGCGGCTCCGCAACGGCCACAGTGGACGGTCGGCCGTACCGGCTCGGAACCGGCGACGCGTTGATCGTGCCGGCGAACACTCCGTTCAGCATCGCCAACCCCGGCGCCGACGAATTCACGGCGGTGTGCGTGCTGCCGATCGGTGGCGTGGCGACGATGCCGGACGGTCAGTCCGTGACGCCGCCCTGGTCGTTGTGACCGTTGTCCACGGTCAGCGCGCCGTCCTGCCATACCTGCCTGATCCGGCCGGCCAGCCCGGGCAGGTCGTACGGATCGCCGTCCACCACAACGAGATCGGCGCGGTAGCCGGGCGTGATGCGGCCCAGTTCACCGCCGAGGCCGAGCAGTTCGGCGGCGGAGGACGTGGTCGCGGCGAGCACGTTGGCCGGGGTCATCCCGCAGCCGGCCAGCAGCGGCAGTTCCTCGAGGTTCGTGCCGTGCGGGCCGACGCCGCTGTCGGTGCCCATCGCGATCCGCACACCCGCGTCCACCGCACGGCGCACCGATTCGGCGTGCACCTCGACCACGTCCTCAGCCTTGCGCACGACGGACGGCGGCAGCGCGACGCCGGCCTTGGCCGCACGGATCACGTTCACCGGCGCGACGAGTGTCGGCACGAGCCAGGTGCCGTTGGCCAGCATCAGTTCGATGGCCTCGTCGTCGAGATAGATACCGTGCTCGATGGACCTGATGCCGGCGCGGACGGCGTTCTTGATGCCCTCCGAGCCCTGCGCGTGCGCCATCACGTAGCGGCCCTGCATGCCGGCCTCGGCGACGAGCACGTCCAGTTCGGGCGGGGTGAACTGGGAGTGGCGGGGGTCGTCGCGGGGTGAGAGGACGCCGCCGGTCGTGCACACCTTCAACACGTCCGCGCCGGCCCGCAGCAGTTCCCTGGCCACCTTGCGCATCTCGTCCGGGCCGTCCGCGATCGCCGACGGGCGGCCCGGATGCGGCCGGGACAGCGGGACGCAGTGTCCGGAGGGTGCCCAGCCGTCGCCGTGGCCGCCGGTCGGCGAGATGAGGCCGATCGAGATGCGCAGGCGGGGACCGGGGATGAGGCCGTCCTCGACGGCCTGCTTGATGCCGAGGTCCGCGCCGCCCGCGTCACGAACGGTCGTGATGCCGACGGCGAGGGTGCGCTCGAGGTTCCGCGCGGCGGCGAAGAACTGGTAGGAGAAGGGTTCCTGGACCCGGTACAGCAGGCCGATGTCGGACACCGTGACATGCACGTGGCAGTCGAACAGCCCCGGCAGCAGGGTCGCGCCCGCACAGTCGACCACGGTGTCGGCGTCCAGCCCGGTGCCGACGGCCTCGATCAACCCGTCGACCACAAGGACGTCCGCCGACGCCGGGTCAGCGCCGGAACCGTCGAACACCTGACCACCGGCGAACAGGACTCGACTCATGCCGCGCTCACATCCCTCGGGCATCCCGCCCGATTGTATGGTTGGCTAACGACATCATCCGAGCAGTGCGGCTGCCGCACGTCAAGGCCCGCTCAGTCGACGCCGAGCATGACCTCGGTCGACTTGATTATCGCGGTGACCGGCCCGCCGACCGCAAGACCGAGATCGGCGACCGACTCCCTGGTGACCGAGGCCGTGACCTCCTGGCCACCGGCCAGCTCAACCTTCACGATCGTCATCACGGCACCGACCTCGATGGCGGCGACGGTACCGGCAAGCTGATTGCGAGCGGACAGGCGCATTGTTCCTCCACAGTAGACGAATACGCCGCGCACTGTAGTGGACAACAACCAACTTGGCCTGACGTGCACCTACGGCCCAACCACCGCGCACCAACCAAACAGCCGCACGGGCGGCAGCCCTGCACGCGGCCACGACCGCAAGCGCGGCGCCCCAGCCGCACCTATGACGTTCAACACGTCACCCGCCCGG
>DATBCR010000324.1:0-7550 GCA_036270375.1 Pseudonocardiaceae bacterium
GGTGCCTCCGGTACCCGGTCGTTCACATGGCTGTCCGGCCGGTTGTTGAACTGTTCGACGATCGGCTCGCCCAACTGGTCCGTGCCGCTGTCCCGTTCCTGCTCGACCGGCAGGCCCAACGCCGGCACCGGTTCGGCCGGCCGGTCCATCGGCTCGACCTCGGGCAGCGCGGGCGGCGCCTGATGAAGCGGTGCCGGACTCTGTTGCGGTACCTGGTGTTGCTGCGGCATCTGGTGTTGCTGGGGCACCTGGCCGAGGTCGTCCGGCGCACCGGTCTCCGCCGGCACGCCGAGCAACAGCTTGCCGAGCAGGAACGCGGCCGCGTCCGTGACCTCCTCGAACAGCATCGGCGAACTGAACTCGCCGTCGAACCAGCCGACCTGCCAGCCGCCGTCCACCTGCTCCAGGTACCACGTCCGTGGTGCCGGCTCGCCGATTCGGTATGCGCTGTCCGGCACGCCGAGATCCACCAGCCGCTGACGCAACAGGTTCACCGTGCGCTCCTGCTGCGACCGGCCCTGGATAGGCGCGGACGGCTCGACCGCGACCGCCTCGGGCATCCCGGTGTCCTCGTCCGCACGCCGGTCACCAGCATGGTGATCGCCAGCATGGTGATCACCAGCGTGACGGTCGCTGAGGTCGTCATCGGTGGTGTCCTCGATGTCACCCATGCCGTGCGCGCCAAGTCCCTCGTCCACCGGCGGCAACGTGAGCGGCGGCGGTCCAGCGGGTACCGGCATCGGCATCGCGGTGGTCGGACCACCGCTTGGATCGGCCACCGGGCCGACCGGCATCCCAGGCCCACCAACGGGAAGCGGCGGCGGCCCTTGCCGAGGCGGCCCACCGGGAACACCAGGACCACCGGGTCCACCAGGACCACCTGGAACACCAACCGGCCCACCGGGAACAGGCGGCCGAGGCGGCGGTCCAGCGGGCGGACGGCCACCGGTAATAGTGGCAGCGGCCGCCGCCCGAGTCGGCTCATCCACCTCGGGCGCCCGGAAACCGTTGGCCCGCGCGTGATTCACCAACTCCGGATCCGGCGGCACGCCATACCGACGCAGATAGAAGTTCACCGCGGCCGGCCACACCCACAACCCGTCGGTGTGGAACGCCACCGGCACCACGGGCCGCCCGTCCGGCGACAGCCGGTCGATGTCGTGCCCACGCTCTGGCAGCGCCAACGGCGAATGGTCCAGATAGTCCAGCACCCGCTCCCGGTCCTCATCCGACAGCGCGGGCCGGTTCACCGTCGGCCGTCCACCGGGACCGGCGCCGTCGAAGATCCGGGCCAGTCGGAACCGCCGGCCGGGCCGCTCCGGTGGCAGACCGGACAGCTTCCGCATCAGCCATTCCGGGACGTTGTCCTCGGTTCGGGGGAAGAAGTGCAGTTCGTCCCGGAATGCCGGGGCCGGTGGTGGCGTGCGCCACTGCGGTTCCAGCCGGTCGAACTCCAGGTTGTAGCTGGACGGCTTCTCGATCAGGTACCGCGCGTTGAACCAGGTGCCACGGCCCTCGCGGTACATGCCCGCGCGCAGCTTGGCGAAGTGCATCGCGATGTCGTGCGACGCCGTCCATGGTTGTTGGTTTCCGTCGCTGCCCGTCACGTCTGCGGACAGCTCGTAGTACCGCCCGGTAGCGCGGAACTCCGCGCTGATCTGTTGCCAGTCGTCTGGCGCTGTGCGCATGAGTGCCAGCCCGATCTGCTTGACCAGGGCGTCCTGGTCAGTCGGGCTCAACGGCGTTGGTGTCGGAGGCTGAGACACAGTCACATCTTGTCGTGTGTGGCCAGGATCGGCAGCGGTTATCTGGAAAAGTTTGCTTCACCATAGCTGGCTACCGGGTGTGACCGGTCGCGTGCGGCACCCTCCGCACGCCCGGTTCTGACAGGATGGCGGCCGAACGCACGCGAGGAGCACGATGACGGCGACCATTCTGGATGGAAGCGCGACGCAGGCCGCGATCTTGGACGAGCTGCGCGCCCGGGTCGCGGTGCTGGCCAACCGGGGTGTGGTGCCCGGACTCGGCACGGTGCTGGTCGGCGACGACCCCGGCTCGCGGGCCTACGTCCGCAACAAGCACCGGGCGTGCGCGAAGGTCGGCGTCACGTCGATCCGCCGCGACCTGCCCGCCGACATCACCATGGCCGAATTGCTGGCCGTCATCGACGAGTTGAACGCCGACCCGTCCTGTGACGGCTACCTCGTCCAGCTCCCGCTGCCCGGCCACCTCGCCACCGCGACCGTGCTGAGCAGGGTCGATCCGGCCAAGGACGCGGACGGCCTGCATCCGGTGAACCTCGGCCGGCTGGTACTCGGCGAGTCGGGGCCGCTGCCGTGCACGCCGAGCGGGATCGTGGCGCTGCTGCGGCGCTACGAGGTGCCGATCGCGGGCGCGAACGTGACCGTGATCGGCCGTGGCGTGACCGTCGGCCGCCCGCTTGGGCTGCTGCTCACCCGCCGGACCGAGAACGCCACGGTCACCCTCTGCCACACCGGCACCAAGGACCTGGCCACGGAAGTGCGACGAGCGGACATCGTGGTCGCGGCGGCCGGCAGCCCGGGACTGGTCGCGGCCGATATGGTTCGGCCGGGTGCCGCGGTATTGGATGTGGGAATCACCCGTACGGAGGCCGGCCTGGTCGGCGATGTTCACCCGGATGTGCGAGACGTGGCGGGCTTCCTGGCGCCGATGCCCGGTGGCGTCGGCCCGATGACCATCGCCATGCTGATGACCAACGTCGTCGAGGCGGCCGAGCGGCGGGCCACAGCGCGAGCGTGACGTG
Source organism: Pseudonocardiaceae bacterium (assembly GCA_036270375.1). Lineage (GTDB taxonomy): Bacteria > Actinomycetota > Actinomycetes > Mycobacteriales > Pseudonocardiaceae > DATEPR01. The sequence continues at coordinate 2,786 of DATBCR010000324.1, forward strand.
ACGCCGACGGCAGGAGGAGCCACCCGGTGCGGGATCACACGATCGGCCAACACACGATTGGCCAACACACGATCGAGAAGCACGCCGACCCGCATGCCGCCGACCGGCCCACCAACGGCCGGCCGGCCGATCGAACGGACGCCGTGACCGAGCCGATCGGGCCGCTGGAGCCGAACGGGTCTCGACCGACCGAGCCGCGTCCACCCGGGTACCGCCCGGCCGACGAACCGCCGGCCGCCGAACCCGTGCCCGGACCACAGGGCTGGCTCGGCGCCGTCCGCACGCACCTGCCGTTCGCGCTCGTCCTGCTGGTCGCCGCGGCCGGCATCTTCTGGACCGTGCTCTACCACTGGCGGCAGGGGTCCGCACTGGTCGGCGGGGCGCTCGAACTGGCAGCCGTGTTCCGGGCACTGCTGCCGGACCGCCGCGCGGGCCTGCTCGCGGTCCGCGGCCGCCCGGTCGACGTACTGTCCTACGCCGGCCTCGGCGCGTTCCTGCTGTTCGTCGCCGGCACTATCACCGGTGGCCCGTTCGGGTGAATCTCAGTCCCCGTTGGTCACCAGGCAGTCCGGCCCGGGGAACATCAGGGCTTCGTGCCCGTCCTCGAAACGGACCAGGTAGGGCGGGGTGCCGTCGTTGTGGCGGACCTCGACGATCTCCGCGAGCCGCACCGGTTCGCCCACGTTCCGGCTCTGTACACGCAATCGGTCACCGATCTTGGCGTGCATGCCCGATCACCTCCACCAGTGAGCGTAGGCCGTCGGCGAGCGGCCGTCAGCCCGCCGCTACGGGGAAATGCGGCACCAGCGGGATCCGGTTCAGCCAGCCGAAGACGTGCAGTTGCTGCAACGCCAGCGCCGCGAGCCACACCGACACCACCGTGCACAGCGGACCGATGAACAGCATCTCCACCCGGCCGCCGGTCCGGTAGCGCAGCGGTTTCGGCAGGCCGATCGGGTACCAGAGGTGCCGGCCGATCGGCACCGGCCACAGGATCGGGCAGCCTTCCTCGGTGATCGCGTCGCCGACGCAGTGCGCGAGGCACCCGGTGATCACCGCGACGCCGAACCACGCGGCCCGGTTGTCCCCGGTGTGGATCCACTGCCAGCACTGCCAGGTGATCAGCAGCGACACCACGATCACCACGAACGTGTCGGCCGCGTGGTCCCACTCGTGCAGCAGCCCGCGCACGCCGAGGCCGGCGAAGAAGAACAGCAGCGCCGCCGTGATCCACGGATTGTTCAGCAGTACCAACGATGTGGTGACCGTGCCGGCCAGCGCGGCGAACACCGCGGTGTGCGTGAACGTGCGGTGGCCGCCGTTGCGGTGCGGGTCGCCGTGCAGGCGCGTGAAGTTGTAGATGCCGGTGCTGACCGCGTCCACGCCGCGGGACGCGATCTGGGTGACCGGCCCGAACGAGCGGGACACCGTGGCCGGTGGATGGTCCAGGTCCGGCAGCAGCGCGGCACCCGCCGTGAGCGTCGCGCCGGCCAGCCAGGTCTGCGGGTCGACGTGCACGCCGTGGCTGCCCGCGAGCAACGCGACCGCGCCCCAGGCAGCGAGCCCCATCACCGCATGGGTGGGTCCGGTCGACATTCGCCCTCCCGAGATCGCCGGGGCGGACATTAGCAAGGTGTGGCGCGGATTCCGTGGCGCAGCGCCGAAGGGCGAACGGCGGCGTTCACCGGGCCGACGGGCGCTCGCCTGCGAATAGCAGTACGCTCGTACCGGATGCGTGGTGCTGGTGCCCGGACGGCGCCGGCCGCCGACCGCGAGAGGAGAACTCCGCACACATGGCCAAGATCAAGGTTTCTGGCACCATCGCCGAGCTGGACGGCGACGAGATGACCAGGATCATCTGGCAGTTCATCAAGGACAAGCTGATCCACCCGTACCTCGACATCAACCTGGACTACTACGACCTGGGCATCGAGCACCGGGACGCCACCGACGACCAGGTCACCGTGGACGCCGCGAACGCCATCGCCAAGCACGGCGTCGGCGTGAAGTGCGCCACCATCACGCCGGACGAGGCGCGGGTCGAGGAGTTCGGCCTGAAGAAGATGTGGCGCAGCCCCAACGGAACCATCCGCAACATCCTCGGCGGCGTGATCTTCCGCGAGCCGATCGTCATCTCGAACATCCCGCGCCTCGTGCCGACCTGGACGAAGCCGATCGTGATCGGCCGCCACGCGTTCGGCGACCAGTACCGCGCGACCGACTTCAAGGTCCCCGGCCCCGGCACGCTCACCGTGACCTTCACCCCCACCGACGGCAGCCAGCCGATCGAGATGGAGGTGGCGGAGTACCCGGCGGGCGGCGGGGTCGCGCTGGCCATGTACAACCACCGCAGGTCCATCGAGGACTTCGCCCGCGCGTCCCTTCGCTACGGCCTCGAACGGCAGTACCCGGTCTACATGTCGACCAAGAACACCATCCTCAAGGCGTACGACGGCATGTTCAAGGACACCTTCCAGGAGATCTTCGACGCCGAGTTCAAGGCCGACTTCGACGCGGCCGGCCTGACGTACGAGCACCGGCTGATCGACGACATGGTGGCCGCCGCACTGAAATGGGAGGGCGGTTACGTCTGGGCGTGCAAGAACTACGACGGTGACGTGCAGTCCGACACGGTCGCGCAGGGCTTCGGCTCGCTCGGCCTGATGACGTCGGTACTGATGACCCCGGACGGTAAGGTCGAGGCCGAGGCCGCGCACGGCACGGTGACCAGGCACTACCGCCAGCACCAGCAGGGCAAGCCGACGTCCACCAACCCGATCGCGTCGATCTTCGCGTGGACCCGTGGCCTGCAGCAACGCGGCAAGCTGGACGGCACCCCCGAGGTGACCGGGTTCGCGGCGACGCTGGAGCGGGTCGTCATCGAGACCGTGGAGAGCGGCCGGATGACCAAGGACCTCGCCCTGTTGATCGGCCCGGACCAGCCGTGGCTGACCACGGAGGACTTCCTCGGCGCACTGGACGAGAACCTGCAGAAGGCGATGGCGGGCTGACGTTGCCGGGCGAACCACCCGCGGTTGGCACCAGTGGGTGGTTTCGCCCGGTACGACGCCCAATCCGGGCCGAAGTGGGCTATACCTGACGGGACCGGTTTGTGCCGTCCCGACGTGGAGCGTGCGACGTGTTCGGCTTGACGAGGCGGATGCTGATCGTGATCGGCGTGCTGGTCGCGGTCGTCGTGCTGCTCGTGATCCAGAACGGCAAGAAGGGCACCGCGCAGCCAACGTCGGCGGCCGGCTGCCAGGTCCAGGTGACGGCGGACGTGCTGAACGTGCGGTCCGCCCCGGTCGACACGGCGAGCGTCGTCGGCAAGCTGGCCACCGGGGCGATCGTCGGGGCGCAGGCCAAGGTGCAGAACAACTACCGCGAGCTGGCCACGAACCGGTGGGCGTCGAGCCAGTTCCTCAAGCCGGTGTCCGGTTCCTGCTGAGCGGTGTGCGTGGGTAGCCTGCCGCGGTGCTGACCGTGTCGACCGTGAACGTCAACGGCGTGCGCGCCGCCGCCGGCAAGGGTCTCCTGTCGTGGCTCGCGGCCACTGACGCCGATGTGGTGTGCCTGCAGGAAACCCGGGCCACGCTGGACCAACTGCCCGATGAGCTGCGGTCGCCGGCCGGCTGGCACGCGGTGTTCGCCGCGCCCGCGTCGAAGGGCCGCAACGGGGTTGCCGTGCTGACAAGGGAAACCCCGGACGACATCCGCGAGGGTTTCGGCGTGCCCGAGTTCGACGCGAGCGGCCGGTACCTGCAGATCTCGTTGCCCGGTTTGGTGGTCGCGAGCCTGTACCTGCCCAGCGGCGATGTCGGCACGGTTCGGCAGGAGGAGAAGTGGCGGTTCATGAACGGATTCCTGCCGTACCTGGCCGACCTGCGCGAGAAGGCCGCCGCGGACGGCCGTGAGGTGGTGGTGTGCGGCGACTGGAACATCGCACACACGGAGCTGGACCTGAAGGCGTGGAAGGCAAACCGGCGCCACTCCGGGTTCACGCCCGAGGAACGCGCATGGCTCGGCGAGGTCTTCGGCACGGTGGGTTACGTGGACGTGCTGCGGTCGCTGCACCCCGACGTCCCCGGCCCGTACACGTGGTGGTCCTACCGAGGCAAGGCATTCGACAACGACTCCGGCTGGCGGATCGACCTCCAGGCCGCCACCGCCGGCCTGGCCGCCCGCGCCGAGTCCGCGGTCGTCGAACGAGCGGCGACCTACGCCGACCGGTGGTCCGACCACGCGCCGGTGACCGTGACTTATGACTGGCCTATGGTCGAGAATCAGGCACAATCGTGATCAGGAGGTGACGTCCGTGCACGAGATCATCGCGGCCAAGCTGCCCGAGATCGACGACCTGTGTCGCACGCTGGGCGTCCGCCGTCTCGATGTGTTCGGGTCTGCCGTCGACATGCTCGTGGAGTTCGACGTCCGACCGGGATTCGACTATTTCGGCAGTTACTTCGCCTTGAAGGAAGGGTTGGAGCGGATCTTCAACCGGCCGGTCGACCTCCTGAGCGGCGCCAGCATCCGCAACCCGTACTTCCGGCAGAACGTGATGGACACCAAGGAACAACTCTATGCGGCGTGACCCGCGCGCGTATCCAGTGGTGACGTCGCTGCGGATCACCGCCCGCAATGCTCGGTTTCAGCAGTGGCATGCGTTGCTGGACAACCGAACCAAGCGCACCCGGGCCGGTGAGTTCGTGGTACAGGGGGTCCGGCCGATCACGCTCGCGGTCGAGCACGGCTGGACGATCCGCGC
>DATBCR010000325.1:0-8388 GCA_036270375.1 Pseudonocardiaceae bacterium
GGAGGGCCTTTCGTATGCCCTCATCGGCACGGTGCCGCCGCCAACCAACGCCACACCTATCCCGGCACACACCAAGATCCGTCGGCATCCACTATGCCCGGAACCCGCCCCACACATCGGATTCCTAAGTGCCGCTCAACAGCCACTCCGGCCGCCACCGAGCCGGCCGCCAGAGTTCCCCGTCGCGCGCCGGCGGTTGCGGTGCCGCTGTTTCGGATCACGCTCGGCATGCCCTCAGACGTTGGCCCTGCCGGGCCGCTCACGTTCGAACTCGGCCTCGACTGATCACTACCCCGGCGGAGTACCCTCCCGCTGAGCCGGCCACCTTCCAAGGTGGCCGGCACTGTCGTATGTCGACGATGACCCGGCCATAAATGTGTGGTGTCGTCCATGTGGCGCCGGTCCCGTTCTACAGTGGACGCGGGGGATGCGCGGTCAGAGGAGCTGACCGTGTGTCGATCACGTGCAGAACGGCCCACCCAGGGCCGACGATGTCCTAGCCACTCCGATCCGATCCGCCGGGCGCTGGCAACCATCCGGCAACGCATCGGACGCTACGACCGAGCCGTACGCCGGGACGCCGAACGCGGCGACTGGGCAGCGATGGAACGTCACGTCTCGCTGCTGGACCGCGACGTATCCCTCTACGCGCAACGCACCGGCGCCGGTCCCGCGGCCAGTTCGGCTGGAGCCGACACCGTGCCCGCGATGCCGGACACGATGGCAGCGGCGTACACCCCGGCCGAGACCGTGGACTGGTCGGACGACGACCTGTTAGTGGCCTGGTCGGAACTATCCGACGACCCCGCCGCGCGGGATCAGATCATGGCCACTCTGGAATGGCGAGCCCAAGCCGAGGCAGCCCGCGACGCCGAGTTGGCCGAGCACGCCGAACGCCAACAAGCGGAGCGGGACGCCCGGGACCGGGCATGGCAACAAGAACAGGAACGACACGACGCCAGCCCCCTCACCAACCCCGCCCGCCGACCCGTTCGCCGGCTGTCACCAGAACGGGTCTGCCGCGAGGAATACGACTCGCACCTGGCCGTGACCTATGTCGCGGCGGAGACCGAGTGCCGGGGGCAACTGCTGTCGCGGGAGGGACTGGCGAAAGGCATTGACCCGTCCACGCTGTTCACCGGACCCGCGTCCCGTGTGCGCGCCTATGCCAGCGAAGAACTGCGAACCTGGTTCGGCCGACATGGTCGAATGACATTCGCGGAATGGCGTTATCAATGGTTCGGCCGCGACAGCGACAGAGCCGCCGCCCGCACCGCCCGCTATCAATCCATCGGAGAAGCAACAGCATGACCGAGCTCACACCCCAGACAGCGCGCCAGTCCCCCACGTCGGCCTCGGCCGCTGATCTGCTGGGGCCACAGGAAGTGTTGGCCGTGCAAGACCTCGGCCACACGGCCGGATTCGCCGGAGAATCGCCGCTCACGTGTCCGTGGGCCAAGGCCACCGAGCCGGCTGATGTCGCACGACGGAACATGTGGATTCGCGGCTTCGCCGCGGGCACCACCGACCTACGAACGGCCAGACAACCAGCGCAGGACCGCCGCCAGTCCCCTTAATCCTGCGACACCAACAACAACCGAGCCCCGCACTTCGCAGTGCGCGGGCTCGACTCGTCCTGCCGCGCCAACCCCTGCCGCGCAACTCAACCCGAGTCGGACCGAACCCGGCCGCCACCTCCACCACGCTGCCCGATCCCGGGCCGCCGTCACCGACACGACGCCAGTCCCTCGGCCAGCAAACGGTAACGGCTGGCCAGCGCTGGGCAGGGCGCCGGTCCCCGTGGGGGTTAGGCAGGTCCGGAAGATCAACCGGCGCCCCCCACCGCACCAAACGCTGCCAGTCGCCACCCGTGTCAGCCGGCATCCTCCCCCGCCGGGGGAGCGCACCACCCTCCTCTCCGCCAGTCGGGCCGACGCGCCGACCTGCGCCCCTCCCCCTGTGCGAACGCGAAAAATCGGTGCGATTTTGCAGAATCGCTCACCGTCCCGCACGACTCGGTGGATATACTCCGGGCGGAGCCCGGAGAAATGTTCCGACGTAGTCGCGTGCGGGCCGAAATACCACTGTTCGGACCCCAGCTCCCCACCCTCATATAGATCATGCACGACAGCCCGACCCCGATACAGGGGTCGGGCTTTCAGCTCGACGGCGGCTGCGGCGGACGGGGTCAGACCGTGCGACGCCGGCCGCCAGGACGCCCTGCCCGATCCTCCGGCGGTAGCGGACCGGTCATGTCCTCGACATCGGCTGCGGGCGGCCGAGGGAACCCGTGGCGCGGTGTCGAGGTGTCGTCAGACACGGTGTCGGACACCGAGTCAGCCCGGCCCGTGGGCGGCCGGGGAGCCCACCGGCCGACCGTCGACCGCGGCACCCCACCCGGTCGGGCGTGGCCGGCCCCAGCGGCCAGGTCGGTCATCTTCGGTGGGTAGAACTGCTCCGCGTCCGGGTGTTCACGAGGCAGATCCAGCCGGAAACTTTGAATCCGGGTGAGTTGGCCACTGATACGCGCGATTCCTCGACCGGGGACTGGATCGACACCGTACTCGTCGACCACAGTTTGCCAGTCCCGGTCCAACACCATCCGCGCACCCGTACCGGATACAAATCCGAGAATGATCCGGTCTTCCAGCATATCCCGCACCGCACCCGGAATAGCGTCCTCGGTGTCCGGGCGTTGGGTTTCCACCATTAACCGACCGTTGCTGGCGCGCATTTGCCGAGATATTTGTTGTAGAAACGGGTCGACGACCTGTTTACTCAGGGTGCTGCGGATTTCCTGGATCTCGTCCAGTATAACCAGATACCGGGGATGGTTCGGGCACGGGGAATGGCCCCGATGGTAGTCGGCGTCCTCGTCGTAGCGGGCTCGCATCATCCCCGCGACCTGCGGCATGTACTGGGTCCACGCGTCCGGGTCTCGGGCGACGCAGTGCACACCCACGCGGCCCTCGAACGGGATGTAGTCGCTGCCGCCCTTGCCGTCGAAGATGAACACGCCACCGGGAAACCACCCCATGCGCAGGGCGCGGGCGATGAATCCTCGGCTGAAATTCGACTTGCCCGAGCCGGTCCCCCCGATCACCAACCAGTGCCGTTCGGAATCGGCCGGATTCACCAGCTTGACCGGCAGGCTGGCCACCAGGTCACCCGTGTTCGCGTCGATTGTGTCGATCACGCCGTCCGCGCTGGCCAGATCCGTCACACCGATCGGAATGCCCGGCAGGTCCTCACCCCAGTGCTGCTCATGGACGAGGGTCGGCAGGGCCGGATCGGCGGTGACCTCGAAGACGTTCGTGCCGGCCACCCACGAGACGGTGTAGCGGCCCAGGTGCCGCAACGACCAACTAGCGGCTGTGGCGACCCGATCGCGTACCGCCGGCTCCTCCTCGCGGATCGCGCCGCGGTGGTCGATCTCGCACCACGTCAACCGGGTGCCGTCCCATTCCGAGCCGACCACCCGCAGGTAGCCGGGATCGGCGCGGGTGGTCCGCGCGAGGCTGGTCCGCAACCACGCCAGTGTGCGGCGGCGGGCACGAAACCGGTCGGTGCACCCGGCGATGATCAGCCACCCGCCGACAGCCAGTCCCCACGCCAACGGCCCCGCCTGAAGGCTCAGCACCATCAGGGCCAGCACACCCAGGGCGGGCAGTACCGCGCGGCGGATGCGCCAGCGGGTGCTCCAGTACAAGCGTCGGGTGCCCAGCATGACCAACAGGAAGGCCGCGACCGCGACCCCGATCGGCAGGAGGGTGAAGCCGGCCAGCGGCCAGAACACTGCCACTGCGCCGGTAATGAGCAGACCCGGCGCGCGTCGGGTGTCCAGCCATGCCACCCGCAGTTGATAGCCGCCGGCGGCATGCCACCAGGACGACCACACGGTCCGCAGGACACGCCGGTCCAGCAGCCAGCTCGGCCAGCGACGGCGGGGCCGGCCGGTCATGTCATGCACCACCCGGAGTCACACGTACCCGCGCCGTCGTCGATGTCCAGCGGGAGCAGTTGCACACCCGGGTCGATCACCCGCCGCAAGGGCATGTTGAACCGGGTCAGGTACACCGGGTCCTTGCCCAGCATCGTGCGGCGGTCGTTGAGCAGTTCCTCTAGCTGGCAGGACCGTTCAAAGAGGTCGGGTTCCTCCGCCCGCATTGTCGCCCACGCTGTCAGCCGGCGAAACGGACAAAACCAGCATGAACTCTTGCCGGGAACCGGCAAGCCAGCGTAGCTGATCACCCGAGCGCAGTCGGTACGGCGCATCCCCAGATCCAGCAGCGGATAGTTGACGCGTTCGTAGGGTTCGACACGACGGGTGTTGGCCCGTTCGATCTCATCAACGCTGATCCCGATATGTACGGTTGCCGGGCTGTCCGGGCGCGCACCGTGCTGTTTGAGCCATTTCCCGATCACCCGGATTTTGAAATCACTCGTACAGGACCGTTTGCCGGGTGCCCCGTTGGACATGCGCACCGGGATCGGCAGGGATCGTGATCCGGGTTTGGTCAGCCGACCGAACAGGGTTTCGCGGGTTCCGTCGCGCCTGACCCGGTCCAGGATGTGTACCGGTACGCCGTGTTGGGTGGCCCAGGGGATCGCGATCTCACGGACGTAACGCAGAGTGGCGGGGTGTTCGGAGTCGTCACCGACGTTAGCGAACAGCGCGACGTCGACGTCCAGCCGCCCAGTCCCGGCCAACACGAGCAACGCGGTCGACTGCACACCCCCGCCATAACTGATCGCAGACAACGCAGTCATGCGGTCGGTTCTCCACTGATGTCGGTCGGGCTCATCGCGGCATCACCATCGCAACACCGGCCACGTCGTAGGCGGCTCGTTCGTGGTCCCGCTCGCCTCGGTGGGCCTCGTTCACGCCCCAGGACGGTGGCCTTGTCCCCCTTAGTTCGTGCGGGTAGTCGCTGAGCGGGCGGCGGCCGTAGCCGTCCGGGCGGATGACCTTGGCTTCCGGGTAGGCACCCAACACCGCGGCCGCGACTTGGCGGGGGATGACCCAGTCGCGGATCGGCATCCGCTGGAACTTGCGGACACCATTGTTCTGGTACCCGATCGGCACCCCGGGTACCTCGATTGCCACCCGGGCCTCGCCGAAGCGTCGGACCGTGTAGTCGACCAGTTCGTCCAGCGCTTCGCGCAGCCGGCGCAAGTAGAGCGCGAAGTGGTCCCAGTTGTCGACCTCGTTGAGGGCGTCGCGGCGCACGGTGCCGAACTTGTCGACTGGTCCGATCGTCCAGCCGTGGTCGGCGTGCTCACCGATCCGCAGCACGGCGGCGGTCCAGGTTTGGCCGGGGTCGACCCCGATGGTCGGTGGCGACGCCAACGCGGTGGGCGTGGATGGGTGTTCAGGTGTCATGTGGTGCACCCCCGGGTGGCGACGCGGTTAGCTGGTCAGTGGCCCGGATCGGGCGGTGAGGTGGATCGCTGTCAGGGCCTGGCTGACCTGCACCGCATGGCTGCGGTGTGAGAGCACACACAGCCGAATCCACAGGCGACCGTCGATAGTGGTCGCGGACAACGCGACCGGGCTGGTGGCGTGCAAGCGATACAGGAACCGGCCGGTGTCACCAGTGCGCGGGCGAAACGCCACGACACTGAGGTCCGGTGGCCACGGCACGTCCAGGTAGGGATCGGCGACCAGATCCTCGTACGCGGCCTGCGCAAGGTCTAGTTTCTCGTTCAGCGAGGCGCTAAAGCTGTCCGTGCCGTGCACGTGCAACGGCAGCCACAACCGCAGGCCCCGGAACTCTCTGGTCAGTTCCAGACTCACGGCGCTGTAGTCCGGCAGGCGCGGGTCGGTGCTGGGATCGGGCAGGTACGGCCCGGACAGCGCATACGCGGCCCGCAACGACTCGGTGCGCGCCACGAGCAGCACGCCAGTCCCGAACGGCAGCGAGAAGCCTTTGTGCGGGTCCATCACGATCGAGTCGGCCCGCTCGATGCCGGTCAGCCTGGCCCGGCCGCGGTCGGTGAGCTGGAACGCCGCGCCATAGGCGCCGTCGACGTGGAACCACAGACCGTGCCGTGCGGCCAGTTCGGCGATGCCGGCCAACGGGTCAACCGTGCCGGTGTCCGTGCTGCCGGCGGTGCCGATGATCAGAAACGGTCGCCGCCCGGCCGCCCGGTCGGCCTGGATCAGCGCGTCGGCGGCGGCCACATCCATCCGTAGATCGGTGTCGGTGGGGATCAGGCGGACCGCGTCGGCCGGTAGCCCGGCGATTCGGGCGGCTTTGATGATGCTGTGGTGCGTGCGGGTAGTGGCGTAGAGGGTGCCGCCGGTGATCTGCTCGCCGAGCCGGTCGTGGCGGGCGGCGACCAGGGCGGTCAACCCGGCCAGCGACCCCCCGGTGGTGATCACGCCGCCGGCCGTGTCGGGCAGGCCGAACTCGCGGCACAGCCACAACAGCACGCCCTGTTCCATGGCCACCAGTTCCGGCGCTCCGGCGGCCACACCGGTGAACGGATTGACGCCCTGGGCCAGGAACGCGGCGAGTGCGGAGGTGTAGAGGCCGCCGGTGGGGATGTGGTCGAACGCGGTCGGGCTCATCGTGCTGCTGCCCGCGCTCGCCGCGGCCGCGAAGGTGTTCAACACCGTCGCGAAATCCAACGGCCGGCTCGGTGGGGGTAACAGCAGTGCCGCACGTAACGCTGCCCGGACGTTGTCGGGGACAGCGTCCCCCAGCGATCCGCTCGGGGAGGCGTGCAGATCGACAACCATGTCCATGACCTGCCGGCCAACGCGCCGCATGGTGTCGCCGTCCGGCTCCAGACACGCGCCTGCCATCGACACTGAGTCGTGATTGGACAGTCGACCGGTATCACGCATGCTGGTGTCCCATCAGGAATTGTCCATGCTGCTGCTGGTAGTGGGTGGATCAGTCGCCCCGGCCGGTGCTGACCGGTCCGGTGACTGTGCAGCGTGCCCGTGTGGCGCCTGGTGGTAGGACGGTCCGCGCATAGCGCAGGATCAGTGTGGCGGCGGTCCGGGCGCCGAACTCGGTTGTGAGGTCGTGTCCGCTGCCGGGCACTATCGCTGCGGCGAAACACGGCCCGTAGTGGGCCTGTTCGGAGTGGTAGAGGTCGGTGGCGGTGGCGCAGTCGTCTAAGCCGGTCTCGGGCACCAGCTGGGCGCCGTTGCAGTAATGGCTGTCGTCCTGCCCGTCCAACAACAAAGTCGGGATACGCAAACCGGCAGTCAGGGTGGACAGGTCGGATGGTCGGGTGCTCGCCTCGCGCACCGCAAGCAGGTCACGGGTGGCCTGGTCGAACACCCGGACCGCACGCGCGGAGTCGACGGTGCGGTACAGCAACTGGTCGCGGACCTGCTGCGTGGTCGAGGTCACGTAGCCGGGGTCCCGGCCGGCGTCGCGGGGCAGCAGCGTCACGGCCGGGGCGAACCCGGTGTGGGTCAGCCCGGTGGTCTCCGCCGAGACCGCGTGTCCGGACCCGGTGAAGATCACCGCGTCCGCGTCGGCGGGGTAGTCATGGAGTTCTTGGGCGATTTCGGCGCTGCCGAAGGAATGCCCGATCAGGATCACGTGCTGGTAGCGGGTGTGTCCGACGGTGCCGGCCCGTAATCGGGCCACGGCCTGGTGCAGCGTGTAGCCCTGCGCGGTGAAGGTGTCCAGTGTGGATGGTGGATGGCTGGATTGGCCGGTGCCCAACCGATCCACCGCGAACACCGCGAATCCACCGTCGGCCAGTGCCTGCCACGTGAAGCTGTAGAAATCCGGGTCGACCGGCCACGACCAGTACGCGGAATTGTAGGTGCCGCCCGGCGCCAGCATCAGCACGGTGCGCGGGTGTGAGTGTGCTGGTGTGCACAGATGTCCGGCCAGCCACGCGTCCTGCCCGCCGGGCAGGGTGACCGGCAGCCTCACCGGCTGGCAACTGCCCAGCCGCGGCGGCGGGTTCGCGAACACCGGTATGCCCTGAGCATCCATCGTCGCCGCCCCGGTCACCAGCGAGTACAGCAAGACCAGGACGGCAACAGAGGTCGTGAGCGCGATGAGTCGGCGTGGGACGGAGCGCGCCCGGTAGCCGGGCACAGGGTGGCCTTCGAGCACGGGTTCTCCCCGGTTGAGTAAGTGATCGCAATGACGTCCGCGTCGTGCCAGTGACGGGTTCCGGACGGGTGACCCCACCCCGACCACCCCGCGCGATGGGGTGTCCGGCCGGGATGGGGTCAGGCCAGGCAGCCGCGGAGGATGCGCGGATTGGGATGCGCGGCCCCTGGCCGGTCCGACAGGGTTCGGCGATCAAGCGGGTGCGAACCCGAAAGTCAAGGAGGCGGCGGGCAGGTAGACGCGGCGCTACCTGTTGGAGTCCCCGCCGCCTCTCGCCGGCCAGGACGTGCCGTCC
>DATBCR010000326.1:0-2444 GCA_036270375.1 Pseudonocardiaceae bacterium
CCGCGCCGATGTGCTCCCGCAACTGCACCGGCCCGAGCGGCACCCGATCCGGCCCGGCCAACGGAAAGTCCATGCCCACGCGGGCGTCCGTCAGGAACCGCCACGAATCGCTCACCTGCTGCGACGTCACCGACGCCTTCAGCCCGAGCCCGCACGTCAGAAACCGTTCCACGCCTTCGGCATCCAGCCGACGCAGCTCGATCCACGCGTACCCGATCCGGTTCGGCCCGCCGTCGTAGTCGTCCAGCATCAGCCGCCGGATGCTGACCGTGTCGAACCCCTTGGAGCCGAGCTGCCGCAGGTCGCCGTCCAAACACAGCGGCAGCAACAGTTCCAGCGTCCGCGACTTGCCGGAACCGTTGGTGCCCTGCAGAATCGCCCGGCCGCCGGAGAAGTCGAACTCCTGCTCGTCGTACTGCCAGATGTTGACGATCCCACCGCGGTGCAGCCGCCAGCGATCGGCAGTGGGCGTCGTCATGCGGTTCCTTCCTCGTCGAACAGTGACCAGCCCGGCTCGGGTTCGGGTTGGGCTTCCGGTACCGGATTCTCCCGTGCCGGGCGTTCGTCCGGTTCCGGCAGCCACCGGTGTGCGGCCGGCGAGATCAGCCAGCCGTCGCCGTCCGCCATGGCGAGCCCGGCCGCGCGCAGCAGCGCGAGCACGTCGTCGGCCAGATCCGTGACGTCCTCCGTGGCCTGTTTCGACCACGCGGCAGGGTAATCCGACGCCAGCCGCTGACACGCCAGCCGCACTGTGCCGATGGACACCGGAATCCGCCCGTCCGGCCGCCGCGCCGGCTCGACGTCCACGTCCAGATCCAGTTCGGGTTCCGGATCGGCGAGCAGTTCCGGCAGCACCAGCAACGCGATCCGGGCGACCGTGCTGGTGCCCGGAAAGACCAGATCCGTCAGGTAGTCCTCCGGATCGGTGACCGCGACACCCTCCGCCCGCGTCTCGGTGACCAGCCCGAAACACCGCTCAAGCAAAGCGGATTCCCGCCGCCCCCTGCGCCGCAACCAGTCCGCCTGCTCGGCCGGCAGGTCCGCGTACAGCGTCACCGGGTCCTCGACCAGTCGCCGCCGCACCGCGTGTTCGGCGCCCCGTGGCCCCGGCCGTGCCGCCAGCACCAGCAGATCGTCGACGGTTTCGGCCTCGGCCAGCGGCCCGACCAGCAACTGCCCCAACAGATCCGTGTCGATGGTGATCAATGCCTCCGCGGACCCGTCACCGAGCAGTCCGCCGACCGACCCCTCCGTCTCGCTGATCACGCCCAACGCCAACAGATGCCGCAACGCGGCCGCCAGCGCACGCCGGTCCGCGACATCGTCTCCTGCCTCGATGCCTGCCTCGACCGTCGCCGCCCGCACGTCCGCGACCAGCCGCGACAGCAACACCTGCCGCCCGGCCCCGGTCAACGCGGCGATGGTCAACGCCAGATACGCGTACCCGGCCGGACTCAGGCCGGCTTCGGCACGCGGCAGGTCGGTGCCCGGTGTCGCCTTGTAGAGCCGCGCGAACTGCCGCTGCACGACGAGCCGGTAGCCGAGCGTCTGCGTGAACAGGTCGGCCAGCGACGCCCGGTGCCGGTACACCAGCGGCAGCAGATCCCCGTCCGGCCCACCCACCCGCAGCAGCGGCCGGCGCAGCAGCACCCGCGCGCACCGCACCACGTTCGCCGAGTCTATTTCGGACAGTCCGTCGAGTACGTCAGCCACTGGCCCGCTCCGCCGCGAGCACCAGAGCGGTGTCCGCCAACGTCAGAGTCCCGGCCGCACTGCGGATTCGGGTCGTGTGCCCAACGGTCGGCCGCACCGTCAACCGAAGGCCGCGCACCGGATCCGACGCGGCCCCGTCGTCATCGGTGTGCTCGCGCTGCGCCATCGCCAACGTCAACAGCTCGCACAGCGCGGCCAACGCGTCCGGCGACAACGTGGCCCGCTCGAGATCGTCTGCCGCCGCGACCAGTTCGGCGGCCGCCGCCCGTCGTCGCCGGTCGGCCTGTCGTGCCTGTGCCAGCAGGGTTTCCCGTCCGATCGGGTCGTCGAGAATGCGTGCCGGCCGCCCCCGTGCCCCCCGGTCGGCCCGGCTGCGCACGCTCACCGACACGTCGAGTGCCGGCCCGTCCCGCCACGGCGTCCGCTCGTCGTCCCCGTCGTGTTCCGGCGCGGGCAACAGGTTCCGCGCCGAGAACAGCCCGAACGCCGCCGCGTACACCGCGTGCGCACGTTCCGGCGGACACCCGTGGAACCAGCCGGCCAGCTTCACCAGCTCGGCCCGACGGCTGGGCAGCAGCCCGCCGCCGGCTGTTGCCCGCTTCACCGTGGCCAGCAGCGCGCCGATGGCCCGTGCCGTGGCGTCCCGCAGCGCGGTGACCTGGCTCGGACTGCCCGGCCGGTCCACGAACCAGTCGGTCAGCTCCCGCCAGTCCGCGTCGGTCCGCCCCCGC
>DATBCR010000327.1:0-3131 GCA_036270375.1 Pseudonocardiaceae bacterium
CGCAGGTCGACCGCCGTGAGCGAGTCGAACCCGAGATCGGTGAACGCACGGCCGGGTTCGACGTCCGACGCCCCCGGATAGCCGAGCACGCCGGCCACCTGCGTGCGAACAAGATCCACCACCGCCCGCTGACGCTCGACGTCCGTCAACCCGGCCAACCCCGGCCGCACATCAGCCGGCGCACTGGCGAGGACTTGGCGAGCCTCGGGTATGCCCAGCAGCAACGGACTCGGCCGCACAGCCGTGAACGCGAGCGCGTACCGAGCCCAGTCCACGCCGGCCACGGTGACGGCGGTGTCGCCGTGATCCAGCGCCTGTTGCAGCGCCGACAACGCCAATGCCGGGTCCAGCGCATGAATACCACCGCGTCGCTGCCGTTCCGCGACCGCCGCGTTGTCGGCCATACCGGCATCGGCCCACGGACCCCAGGAAACCGACGTCACCGAACGGCCATCAGCGCGCGCGTGCTCGGCCAACGCGTCGAGATAGGCGTTGGCGGCCGCGTAGTTCGCCTGCCCCGGCCCGCCCCACACACCAGCGGTCGACGCGAACAGGACGAACGCCGACAGGTCCAGATCCCTGGTCAGCTCATACAAGTTCGCGGCGGCCAGCGCCTTCGGGCGCAGCACGCCGTCCAACCGCTCAGGCGTGAGCGAGTCGAGGACACCGTCGTCGAGCACACCGGCCGCATGCAGCACAGCGGTCGGCGGGTACTCCGCCAGCACCCGAGCCAGCGCGTCCCGATCGGCCACATCGCACGCCACAACGGTGACCTGGCAACCGAGTTCGGCCAGTTCCGCCGTCAACGGGCTCGCACCGCCATGCCGACTGGCCAGCACCAGATGCTCAGCTCCCCGCTCGGCCAGCCACCGAGCCAGGTGACCGCCGAGCGCGCCAGTGCCACCGGTGATCAGCACCGTGCCATTCGGCGTCCAGTCCCGCACCGGCGCACCGGACCCGAGCGGTGACCGAACCAGCCGCCGCGCGAACACCCCGGACGCCCGCACGGCCAACTGATCCTCACCATCCGGCCCGGCCAGCGCCGCACACAGCCGGTTGAGCGCCCGCTCGTCCAGCACGTCCGGCAGGTCGACCATGCCACCCCACCGGCCTGGCTGCTCCAACGCCGCGACCCGCCCCAGCCCCCACACGGCCGCCTGCGCCGGACTGCTCAACCGATCGGCCCGACCCGTTGACACCGCGCCTTCAGTCAGAGTCCACAATGGAGCGTCGATGCCGGCCTGAATCAGGGCGAGGGTGCCGGTCAACCCGTCCTCGTGGCAGGCGAACGACACCACACCGGCCAGCTCCTGATCTCCAGCCCCGTCGCGCACGACCGTCGCACCACGCTTGGCGAGCGCGTCGGCCACCACCGTCGCCCGTGCGTCGCCGTCGGGCGACACGACGAGCCATGTTCCGGACAGCCGTGGATCGGTGTCCACGGTGATCGGTTGCCAACTCACCCGGTACCGGTTGTTGTCCACGGTCGTCCTGGTGCGCTGTGCGCTGCGGTAGGCGGACAGCGCCGGCAGCAGGCCGTCGACCGCGGCCGGTTCGAGGTCCAATGTCCGTGCCAGCTCAGCGGAATCGGCGTTCTCCACCGCCGACCAGAAGCCCGCGTCCACGGTGTCCGACGTGGCTGCCGTGTCGACCGCGCTGGGCAGAGTGGGCCAGTACCGCTGCCGCTGGAACGGATACGTCGGCAGGTCCACCACCGAACCGGTCAGGCACCAGTCGACGTCGACGCCCCGCACCCACAGCGCGCCAACGGAATCCAGGAACCGCACCAGCCCGCCGTCGTCCCGCCGCAGCGATCCGGTGACCACGGCGTCCGGCAGCGTGCCCGCGATCGCACTGCCCAACACGGGATGCGCGCTCGCCTCGACGAACACGCTGTAACCCTGTTCCGCCAGCGCAAGCGTCGTCGGCTCGAACAGCACCACCTGCCGCAGGTTCCGGTACCAGTACTCGGCGTCGAGGGCTTCGGTGTCCAGCCAGTCGCCGGTCACCGTGGACAGCAACGGCACCGTGCCGGTCCGCGGCCGGACCGGGGCGAGCACGTCGAGCAGTTCCGCGCGGATCGCCTCGACCTGCGTCGAATGCGACGCGTAATCCACGGCCACCCGCCGCACCCGCACGCCGTCCGCGGTGCATCGGGCCACCAAGGCGTCCAACGCGTCCGGATCGCCGGACACCGTCGTCGACCTGGCGCCGTTGCGGGCCGCGACGGACAGGCCCGGCCCGATCAGGGCTGTCACGTCATCGAACGGCAGCGCGACGGACACCATGCCGCCACGGCCGGCCAACGCGGACGCGATCACCTTGCTGCGCGACGCGACCACCCGCGCGCCGTCGGCCAGCGAAAGACCACCGGCGACGCAGGCCGCCGCGATCTCGCCCTGCGAGTGCCCGACCACCGCGTCCGGCCGCACACCGTACGAGGTCCACAGCGCCGCCAGCGACACCATCACCGCCCAGCAGGCCGGCTGTACGACGTCCACCCGGTCCAGCGGTCCACGCAGCTCGTCCAGCAGTGACCAGTCCACGAACGGCGCCAACGCATCCGCGCACTCGGCCAGCTTGCCGGCGAACACCGGTGCGGTTTCGGCCAGTTCCAGCGCCATCCCGGTCCACTGCGATCCTTGCCCCGGGAACACGAACACCGTCCGCCCGACCGGCTCCGCCACTCCCCGATTGGCCAGCTCCACCAACCCGGCCCGTAGGTCGTCGGCATCGGCGCCCACGACAACGGCCCGGTGTTCGAACGCGGACCTGGTGGTGGCCAACGAATAGGCGACGTCAACAGGCGCGTCGACGCAGTTCGCGACGCCGGCGGCCTGGTCGGTCAGGGCGTCCGCGGTCCGGCCGGACAACACCAGCGGCACAACACCCGCCGGTCCGGACTCGACGGCCGGCCGGGTCGCGGCCTCCTCCAGGATCAGGTGCGCGTTGGTGCCGCTCATCCCGAACGACGACACCCCGGCCCGACGCGGCCGGTCAGCGGGCCAGGACCGCGTCTCGGTGAGCAGCCGCACGTCGCCGGCCGACCAGTCCACGTGCGGGGACGGCTGTTCGGCGTGCAGGGTCTTGGGCAGCAGGCCGTGCCCCATGGACATGACCATCTTGATCAC
>DATBCR010000328.1:0-6417 GCA_036270375.1 Pseudonocardiaceae bacterium
GACCTGCCGCGTCATCGCCAGCACCTGCTGTTCCAGGCCGACGTCCCGGATGGCGTGGCCAAGCGGCGATCCCTCGCCGGGCCGGGTGTCCAGGTAGCGGGCCGACGCGAGCTTGGCCACCTTCAGGTTGTACTCGGCCGACATCCCGCCGATCACGATCGCCAGGTGGTAGGGCGGGCAGGCCGACGTGCCGAGGGTGCGCAGCTTCTCGTCGAGGAAGCGCGCGAGCCGCGTCGGGTTCAGCAGTGCCTTGGTTTCCTGGTACAGGAACGTCTTGTTCGCGCTGCCGCCGCCCTTGGCCATGAACAGGAACTCGTAGTGCGGGTCGGTGCCGGGGGAGTGGTAGAGCTCGATCTGGGCCGGCAGGTTGGTGCCGGTGTTCCGCTCGTCCCACGTGCTCAATGGCGCCAATTGCGAGTAGCGCAGGTTGAGGTGTTGGTACGCCTGGAAAATCCCGGCCGAGATGGCTGCTTCGTCGGCACCGCCGGTCAGTACCGACTCGGTCCGTTTGCCGATCACGATCGCGGTGCCGGTGTCCTGGCACATCGGCAGCACACCGCCGGCCGACACGCATGCGTTGCGCAGCAGGTCCGTTGCCACGAACCGGTCGTTCGCGCTGGCCTCCGGGTCGTCGATGATCGCCCTGAGCTGCGCGAGGTGCGACGGGCGCAGCAGATGCTGGATGTCCTTGATCGCCTCGGCGGCAAGCGCCGTCAGCACAACGGGATCGATCGTGAGGAACGCGCGACCCGCGACCCGCTGGGTGCCGACACCGTCGGTGCTCACCAATCGGTACTCGGTGTGGTTGTCGTGGCCCAGCGGCAGCACTTCGGTGTGCTGGAACGTCGGGGTCACGTCGGCGGCTGGGCTCACGGTGCGGATTCCCTCTCGCGGTGGGGTGGTCGCGTTCGACCGACCGTACCGCGAGGATGTCCGGACATCGGAAGGCCGGGCCGGCCCCCGACCGTCCCGACCTCCCGGGGTGTGCGGTCATCGCCGGTGTCGGCCGAGATGCCGCGAAGCCCTTGGGTAGCTACAGATTGGCGTGATTGAAATCACAAGTCAACTCAGCGATCGGGTGAGACCAGACGGTCTCGACCCGATCGCTGTGCGTGTCAGCTGGCGTAGGCGCGCAACCGCTCGGCGCGGTCGCCCTGGCGCAGCTTCGACATGACCTCACGCTCGATCTGCCGGACTCGTTCCCGGGAAAGTCCGAACTGGCGGCCGATCTGGTCCAGCGTCCTCGGCTGGCCGTCGTCAAGGCCGTAGCGCAGCCGGATCACCGACTGCTCGCGGTCGTCAAGGGTGGCCAGCACCCGGCGCAGGTCGTCCTGCAACAGGCCCGAGATGACCGCGCTCTCCGCGTCGGTCGCCTCGCCGTCCTCGATGAAGTCGCCGAGCGGGGCGTCCTCGTCGGTGCCGACCGGCATGTCGAGGCTCACCGGATCGCGCGCGTGGTCGAGCAGGTCGGCCACCTTCTCCGGGGTCAGCCCGACCTCCCTGCCCAGTTCCTCGTGGGTCGCCTCGCGGCCGAGCGTCTGGTGCAGGTCGCGCTTGATCCTGGCCAGCTTGTTCACCTGTTCCACCAGGTGGACGGGCAGCCGGATGGTGCGGCTCTGGTCGGCCATCCCCCTGGTGATCGCCTGCCGGATCCACCACGTCGCGTACGTGGAGAACTTGTAGCCCTTGGCGTAGTCGAACTTCTCGACCGCGCGGATCAGGCCGAGGTTGCCCTCCTGGATCAGGTCAAGCAGCGGCATGCCGCGCCCGGTGTAGCGCTTGGCCAGCGACACGACCAGCCGGAGGTTCGCCTCAAGCAGGTGGTTCTTCGCGACCTTCCCGTCGCGCACCAGGGCGGTCAGCTCCGTCTTGCGCTGGGTCGAGAGCTTCCGCGCCGTGTCCTGCATGTGCTGCGCGAACACGCCGGCTTCGATCCGTTTCGCGAGCTCGACTTCCTGTTCGGCGGTCAGCAGCGCTGTCTTGCCGATACCATTGAGGTAGACCCGAACCAGATCGGCGGCCGGGCTCTGCGCGTCGAGGTCCGCCTCGGCGATGACGTCCGGAACGACGACGTCGTCCTGCGCGGTACTGTCGACGGTGTCGCGGTCAATGGTCTGTGGGATGGTCATGATGCTCCCTCCCCCTGTAGCGGGCTGGCGTGGGCGCGCTTATCCGACGCGGCGCGTTGCTGCGCGCCTCGTGCTGTGCCGCCCACGGTCACCCGCTGGGCGCTTCGCTGTTCGGCTGGACACTCTGGAAAACGAGTACGCTGGTGATTTCGTTCCCGGCTTCCTACACAGGATGACGTCACCGCCGTCACACCGGTTGCTCGATCAAACCTGAGCTTTGCCTGAGAGTGCCCAGGGACCGAATCCGGCTAAACATCCACAAGCACGGTGAATGGCCCGTCATTGACGCTCGCCACCGACATCATCGCGCCGAATCGCCCGCACGCCACCGTCGCACCGCGCGCCCGCAGGTGACGCACGACGGCGTCGACCAACGGCTGCGCCACTTCGGGCCGGGCGGCGGCGGTCCACGATGGACGGCGGCCTTTGCCGGTATCCCCGTAAAGGGTGAACTGGCTCACTACCAGCAGCGGTGCGCCCGCGCTCGCGCAGGACATCTCGTCGCGCAGGATCCGCAGCTCGTGCAGCTTGCGCGCCATCGTGCCGGCGTGCGCCTCGGTGTCGGTGCGGTGCACGCCGAGCAGCACGAGCAGGCCGGGCTCGTCGATCGCGCCGACGATCTCGTCGTCGAT
This sequence comes from Pseudonocardiaceae bacterium, assembly GCA_036270375.1. GTDB lineage: Bacteria > Actinomycetota > Actinomycetes > Mycobacteriales > Pseudonocardiaceae > DATEPR01. The sequence continues at coordinate 2,762 of DATBCR010000328.1, forward strand.
GGCGACGCTCGCACTGGTGACCCTGGCGACTACCGCGCGCATTGCCGGACATTCCCCTCTCGTACACCGAATGAACGCGGCCATGTTCGCACGCCGAACAACGCACTCGCGCCGACCGGGTTGACCGCCCGTTTCGAGCCGACCGGACTCGTGCCAGGCTGTCACTCGTTCGGGTAATCCTGGTGGAGGTCTCCGGCGGAGGTGACGCGATGGGTTTCTTCGACGATGTACTGCCCCGGGACGACTGGGCCACCTCGCCGGAGCGGCAGACCGTCCAACCGCCCCATCTCGGGCCGCCGCAGGGCTGGGTCCTGCCGACCGTGCTGCCGGCCGTCCGGGTGCTCGGCCGCTCGGACAACGCCCGGATCGCGTTGGTCGGCGTCCGCTGCTGGCCGGACGGCGTGAGTCTCGACGTGCACCTGATGTGCCGGCAGGTGGCCGGCTCGAAGGGGCGCCGGATCGGCGACATCGGCAACGACTGGGCGTTCCGGTTCGGCGTGCTGACGAGTGACGGCCGCCGTGCCGCCGCCCGCGAGTTCCCGCCGGTCCGGCACCAGACGGACGGGTCCTCGTTGGTGCTGCGGCCGAATTTCGGTGGCGGCGGCCGGTTTCATCGACGCTGGGAGTTCTATCTGTGGCCGCTGCAACCCAAGGGTCGGCTGACCATGGTGGCCGACTGGCCCGCGGAGGGCATTCCTGAGACTTACACCGAACTGGACGCGGGGGAGATCCGGTCGGCCGCGGCACGTGCCGTCGTGGTGTGGCGCGACCTGCCGCACGCGGAGCCGGCCGATCCGGCCCGGAACGGCCACGGCTAAGTTCTGGGTCGCTGGCGCTAACTGTTGATGCGACCGGTCGGTGGCCCTCGGGTTGCCGGGCGCTGTCCATCGGATGTCCGTGGTGGGACGATGACCGAGGAGGTGGTGTCGTGAAGGGCTCCGAACGGGACGACACCCCGGTACTGATCACCGAGGCGGCGCCATCCAACGACGACCAGCTCGCCGCGCGCAAACGCAGATACCTCATCACGATGTCGCTGCGGTTCCCGTGCCTGATCCTGGCCGGGATCTTCATCAACACGTGGTGGCTGGCCGTGGTGTTGGTGGCGGTTTCCGTGCCGCTGCCGTGGGTCGCCGTGCTGCTGGCCAACGACCGGCCGGCGCGCAAGTCCGAGAACATGCACCGCTACCGCCCGACGCGGCTCGTCCCGGAGCTGGAATCCCGCGAGCACCCGGTCATCGACGGCTGATCACCGACCGCTGATCACCGGCGCGGCGCCGATGGTCGTGACGGCGCTCGTGCCCGCGGCGACGCCGGCCTGTAGTACTTCCCGTGGGTCGGCGCCTGCGAGCCAGCTGATCAGTGTCGCCGCGTCGAACGCGTCGCCCGCGCCCGTGGAGTCGACACACTCGGCCGGCTCGGCCGGCATGGTGACGATTCCGTGCCGATCGATCCAGCACGCACCGTCCGGTCCCCGTGTCAGCGCGACAGCGCCGACGATCGACAGGAGTTGCGCCGCCGATGGGGGATTGGCGGCACCGGTGAGCGCGACGAGTTCGTCTTCGTTGGGCAGCAACAGGTCCACGCCCGCGACGGCGCTCAGGAACGCGGTCGGGTCGGTGATCAACGCGGCCGCCTGCGGGTCGACGGAGGTGGTCAGGCCGGCGGCGCTGGCGGCGGCCAGCATGGCGATGCCGGCCGGGCGGGAGCCGTCGTCCAGCAACATATAGCCGGACAGGTGCAGATGGCCCGCTTCGGTGAGCAGGTCCGGTGGCAGGTCGGTCGCGGCCAGTCGGGTGCCGGCACCCCGGTCGGCCAGCATGGTCCGCTGGCCGTGCTCGTCCACCAGCACGACGACGCAACAGGTGTGCGCGTGCGGGTCGACGGTCAGCGCGTGGCGCACGCCGGCCGCGGCCAGTTCGGTCCGGACCTGCCGGCCGGCCGGATCGTCGCCGACCCGGCCGACGAGCACCGTCGGCGCGCCGAGATGGGCCAGCCAGGACGCGGTGTTCGCGCCCGCGCCGCCGAGTGTCGTGCGCACGTCGGCCCGCCGGTCGCCGCCCGGCACGATCGGGCCGTCGTGCTTGGCGAGCACGTCGATGCCGGCGTCGCCGACCACGAGGACTGTTGTCACGCCGATTCGCTCAGCGCGACGGCCACGTCGGCGGCGAGCGCGGCGTTGGCCACGACCAGTTCCTCGTTGGCGTCCAGGCTGGCGCCGCCGCTCGCGGTGTGGAAGTGCTCCAGCAGTACGGGTGTCACGTCCTTGCCACGTACGCCCCGTTCGGCCAGCAGTGCGAGACCGCCGGCCAGCAACCGGTCGTGCAGCGCGCGGTCCAACTCGTGCTCGACCGGGATCGGATTGGCCAGCACGACACCCCCGGGCGCCAGTCGCTGGTGTGCGGCGAACACGGCGGCCGCCTCGGCGGGGTCGGTCACCCGCCACGGCACGTCGTAGTCGGATTCGCGCAGATAGAACGCGGGGAACCGATCGGTGCGGTAGCCCAGCACCGGCACCGAGTTGGTCTCAAGCAGTTCAAGCGTGGCGCCGATGTCCAGCACCGACTTCACGCCGGAGCAGACGACGAGGATCGGCGTGCCGACGAGCACACCCAGATCGGCCGACACGTCCCAGGTGTCCCGCGCGCCCCGGTGCACCCCGCCGAGCCCACCGGTGGCGAACACGCGGATACCGGCCGAGGCGGCCAGCGCGGCCGTACTGGCCACAGTCGTCGCGCCGCTTCGTTTCAGGGCCGCGGCCGGGGCGAGATCACGCCGGGACAGTTTGACGAGAGTGGATGCCGGATCACAGACCAACGCCAACTCGGTGGGAGACAGCCCGACCACCGGTTCCCCCTCCAGGACGGCGACGGTGGCCGGCACGGCGCCGCGTTCCCGGACGGTCCGCTCAAGGCGTTCGGCGACCTTCATATTGCGGCCGGGCGGCAGGCCGTGCGCCAGCAATGTGCTCTCCAGCGCCACCACGGGCCGCCCACCGGCGAGGGCGACGCCGACTTCCTCGGCGATACGTGTCGTCACGGTGGCATCATGTACGTCGTGACTACGCAGACGTTGCCCGAGGTCGACACCCGACCGGAGGGTACCGACACCACAAGCGACGACGCGCCGAAGATGTTCCACTACGTGCGCAAAGCCAAGATCGCGGAGAGCGCGGTACTCGGCACACACGTGGTGGCACTGTGCGGCGAAGTCTTCCCGGTCACCAAGTCCGCCAAGCCAGGCTCCCCGGTCTGCCCGGACTGCAAGAAGGTCTACGACCGAATGCAGCGCGACGACTGACGGCCCAGCCCGCTCAGGAGGCCGATCTCATGCATGTAGATTGCATGCATGAGTGTGGCACTGCAGATCAGGGACGTACCCGATGCCGACCGGGATGTGTTGGCCGAGCTGGCCCGGCAGCGGGGCCAGTCCCTGCAGGCGTTCCTCCTCGCACTGCTCGCACGGGAGGCGGGATTCGCGCGGAACCTCGCGCTCCTGCGCCAGTTCGACGGTCGTAGCGACGGCGTCCAGTCGGGCGGTCTCGGTTGATCGTGGTGGACGCCTCCGCGATGGCATGCGCGCTCGTCTACGACGGCGAGCGGGGAGCGGCAGCCAGGTCGGCGTTGGCGAAAGATGAGCACTGGGCGGCGCCGGAA
>DATBCR010000329.1:0-6442 GCA_036270375.1 Pseudonocardiaceae bacterium
TGCGCAACGAGTCCGCGTGTACGCCTGTGCCGCAGCACAGGTCGAGGCAGATGCCTGTGCCCGCGCCGACCAGGTCGCGCAACACGTCACGCACGCGTTCGCCGTAGCCGCCGGCCGTGTGCGTGATGTACTGCTCGTACCAGTCGGCGTGTGCGTCATAGATCGCCGTGCCGGTCATGGTTTCCACGTTACCGGCGGAAGATCAACCTGTGTTGTCGTTGCGCTGAGCGCGTAACAGGCGGTCGTCCAGTTCGGTTTTGTCGTGTACGAACCAGATGTCATTGCCTCGGTTGGCCTCGTACACGAAGGCGCGCAACGCCGAACTGCCGTCCAGGTGCCCGCTGATGTCGCCGACGATCGCCACCGGCAACCGGTACTGGACGAACTTCTGCACGATCTCCCCCGCGATCCGGGAGCTGAGGGTGAAGAAGTCGCCGTGCAGCCTCGGTACCGGGAGGACGACCAGTTTCGCCTTGTGCTCCAACGCGAGCGCGATCAGGTCGACGGCGTCCCGGTCGTTGTCGACACGATCGCCGTCCGACGCGCACTCCAGCACGCGGACACCGTGCCGGTCCGTGACATGATCGTTCATGCACTCACCATACCGGCGTTGACTAGCGGTTTTCGGTGGTGGCGCCGAGCATCCGTAGGATCAGGCCGCTGTACTGCGCGCCGAGTTCGGCGGGGGTGGTCCGGCTGCGCTCGGTGTACCAGCGGGCCACGTCGACGCCTAGCGACAGCACGGCCCGCGCGGCCACGCGCACGTCCGGCACGTCGAAGACGCCCTCCGTGACCCCAGCCGAGATCACGTCCCGTACCAGCCGTTCGGTCTGCCGGCGGAGGTCGGCCACCACGGCGTACTCCTGCGCGGGCAGCGCCGCCAGCTCGTACTGCACCACCCTGGCCACGGTGTGCCGTTCCGCGTGCCACGCAACGAATTCCGCCACCACGTGCCGCATCGACGACACCGGATCGGTGCCCTTCGCGATCGCCGCCGACACCATCGCCAACGTCTGTTCGTGGCCGCTTCGGCTGATCGCGAACAGCAGCCCCACCTTCGACGGGAAGTACACGTACAGCGCCGCGGGGCTCATCCCGGCGCCGGTCGCGATATCGCGGGTCGTGGTGGCGTGGAAACCGCGCTCGGCGAACGACCGCAGGCCGGACAGCATCAGCCGGCGGGCCGCGTCCGGCTGTACCTCCGGCCACAGCCCGGCCGGCGCGGCCGTTGTCATGCCACCGGCCCCGGCAGGTCGACCAGGCCGGCCAAGCGTGCCCGGTGCCGGCCCGGCGTGCCGAGCGCGATCTCGTCGCTCTTGGCGCGCTTGAGGAACAGGTGCGCCGGGTGCTCCCACGTCATCCCGATACCGCCGTGCAACTGGACGGCCTCCTCGCCGGCGTGCACGGCGATCACCGAGCAGTACGCCTGCGCCACCGACACCGCGACCGCGACGTCCGCACTGTCCTCGGCCAACGCGTCCGCCGCGTTCCGTGCCGCCGCCCGCGCGGTGACCAGTTCCAGCCACAGGTCCGCCAGTCGGTGCTTGAGCGCCTGGAACCCGCCGACCGCACGACCGAACTGGTAGCGCCCCTTGAGATACGTGACCGTCGTGTCCAGGCACCACTGCGCGACACCGATCTGCTCGGACGCCAGCACACCCGCCCCGACCGTCAACGCACGATCCAGTGCCGTCGGCGCCTGCGTCGGGCCGGCAAGCAACTGCCCCTGTGCATCGGCCAGCGTCACGTCGGCGATACCCCGGGTCCGATCCAGCGCGGTCACCGGTGTCACGGTCACGCCGTCGCCGGGCACGACCGAGAACAGCGCCGGTCCGTCCGGCCCGATCGCCGGCACCACAAGCAGTTGCGCCACCGTGGCATCCGCGACCGTGCGCACGCGACCGATCAACCGTCCGTCCACAGTGGCCCGAACGGTGTCCGGGAACGCACCGCCCGGCATGCCGGCCAGCGGCACGGCGAGGCTCGCGGTGAGCGTGCCGGAGGCCAGCGCCGCAAGCGGTTCGGCAACAGCAGAGGTGTCACAGCCCAACAACGCGCTGGTAGCCAGCACCGCGCTGCCGAGGAACGGCACCGGCGCCACCGCCCGCCCCAACTCCTCGGCGACGACGGCGACTTCCCGAGCCGACGCGCCGACCCCGCCGAACCGTTCCGGCACAAGGAGTCCCGCCACGCCGAGGTCCCCGGCGACGGTGGCCCACAGCTTCAGGTCGCAGGGCTGATCCGACTCGATCCGTCGCAACACGGACGGCAGCCCGGACCGGTCCGCCAGCAGGTCGGCCACGCTGGCCCGCAGCGCGTCCTCGACGTCGGAGTACAGGAGGTCCGTCATCTCGGGATGTCCTTCCACGGCAGGTCCTTGTCCACCCTCGGTTCGGACGGCAGGCCGAGGACCCGCTCCGCGATGATGTTGCGCAGGATCTCCGACGTGCCGCCCTCGATGGAGTTGCCCTTGGCACGCAGGTAGCGGTAGCCGGCCTCGCGGCCGATGAAGTCGGTCAGCTCCGGCTGGCGCATCGTCCAGTCGTCGTAGCGCAGGCCGTCATTGCCGAGCAGTTCCACTTCGAGCCCGGACAGCGCCTGGCTCAGGCGGGCGAACGCGAGCTTCATCGCCGAGCCCTCCGGACCGGGGCTGCCGGCCGCCAGCTGCTGCCGCAGTCGTTCGCCGGCCATCCGGGTCGCTTCCGCGTCCACCCACAGTTTCAGCAGCCGGTCGTGCAGTTCGTGGGTGCGCTGGTCCGGGTGGGTGCGCCAGGTGTTGGCGACGACGCCGAGCATGCCGCTCTCGCGCGGCGCGGCCTGGCCGCCGATCGCCACCCGCTCGTTCATCAGGGTCGTCTGCGCGACCTGCCAGCCCTGGCCGACCTCGCCGAGCCGGTGCTCGTCCGGGATCCGCACGTTGCTCAGGAACACTTCGTTGAACTCGGCCTCGCCGGTGATCTGCCGCAGCGGCCGGATGTCCACGCCGGGCGCGGTCATGTCGCACACGAAGTAGCTCATGCCTTGGTGCTTCGGCACATCCGGGTCGGTTCGCGTCAGCAGGATGGCCCACCGGGCGGCGTGCGCGCCGGACGTCCACACCTTCTGTCCGTTGACCACCCACTCGTCGCCGTCGCGGACCGCGCGGGTCGCCGCCGCGGCCAGGTCGGAGCCGGCGCCGGGCTCGCTGAACAGCTGGCACCACACTTCCTCACCGGTCCACAGTGGACGAAGGAAGCGGGCTTTCTGTGCCGTGGTACCGAATCGCAGGATGGTCGGCGCCGCCATGCCGAGCCCGATGCCCTGCCGGCGCGGGTCGTTCGTCGGCGCCCCCGCCGCGTCGAGTTCGGCGTCCGCGACCGCCTGCAGCGTGCGTGGCCCGCCGAGACCGCCGAGGCCGACCGGGAAGTGCACCCACGCCAGGCCGGCGTCGAAGCGGGCGCGCAGGAAGTCCAGGCGGTCGGTGCTTGCCGGATCGTGTTCGGCGAGCAGGTCACCGACCCGGCGGCGGATGTCCGCCGCGTCCAGGGTTTCGGTCGTGGTCATGGATTCCGTCCTCGATCGGAGCAGTCGGGTAGGGCTCAGGCGTACACCACGACGAGTTCGGCGACGCAGGCCGGCTTGGGCATATTCTCGATCTCCACGGTGAACGTGAGCACCCCTTGGGTGCCGAGCTTGACCTCGCTGATGTCCAACAGTTCGGCGCCGGCACGGATGCGGCTGCCGACCAGCACCGGGTGCGGGAAGCGGACCTTGTTGGTGCCGTAGTTGATCCCCATCGTCAGGCCGCCCACCTGGTAGATCTCCGGGCCGAACTTGGACAGCAGGGACAGCGTCAGGTAGCCGTGCGCGATCGGGCCGCCGAACGGCCCTGCCTTGGCGCGTTCGATGTCCACGTGGATCCACTGGTGGTCGCCGGTCGCGTCGGCGAACAGGTTGACCTGCTCCTGGGTGACCTCGTGCCAGTCGCTGTAGCCGAGGTGCTCGCCCTTGGCGGCGGCGAACTCGGCCAGGTCGGCGAACACCCGCATAAGCGCTCCTTGCGATCGGTGCTGACTGAGCGCTTAGAAACTAGCGTGAACCGCGTCACCCCACAAGGCGTCGAGGCCTGTCAGGACGTCTCCGAGGTCACCTTTGCCAGGCGGTCCAGCAGCGGCACGATCGTCGCGGCCGGCTCGTCCGGCAGCACGAACAGGCAGCGCGTGATGCCGACGTCCGCGTACGCCTCGATGGTGGCCGGATCGGGCTGGGCGCCGAACAGCGTGATCGGGACCGGGCCACGCCCCAGTTCGCCGGCCCGCCGTTGCAGCGCCGCGGCCCGCCGACCGAACTCAGCGACGTTGGCCAGGGTGACGCGCTGCGGCAGCCATTCGTCACCGAAGTCCAGTACCCGGTCCTCGACGGTGCTTCCGTTGCCGCCGACAAGGATCGGCGGATACGGCGTGGTGATGGGCTTGGGCCAGCTCCAGATCGGGTCGAACTGGACATGCCGGCCGTGGTAGGACGCCTCGTCGGTGGTCCAGATCTGCCGCATGGCGTGCATCCGCTCGGTGAACACGGCCATTCGCTCGGCCGGGTCGGTGCCGTGGTTGGCCATTTCCGCCCTGTTCCAGCCCGCGCCGACGCCGAACAGGAACCGGCCGCCGGACAGCCGGTCGATGCTGGCGACCTCCTTGGCCGTGGTGATCGGATCCCGTTGCACGACAAGGCAGACGCCGGTGCCGACCTTGAGGGTGGTAGTCGTGGCGGCGACCGCGCTCAGTGCGACGAACGGGTCGTACGCGTGGGCGTAACCGTCGAGTTTGTCCGCACCGGTCGAGCCCGGTTTGCGGCTGGCGACCGGGATGTGGGTGTGTTCCGGGAAGAACAGTGACTCGAAGCCGCGTTCCTCGGCCGCACGTCCGAGACTCACCGGGTCGATGGTGTAGTCCGTCGCGTACATGATGAGGCCGAACCGCATGCCGGCCAAGGCTACCCCGGCGACACCGCGACGATTCGGCTACTCCGTGTGACCACATCTGGTCGATCTTTTGCGTGATGTGGCAAGCACTTGTGCCTCGTTGCGTGCGTCGCGGGTCGGGACGGCACTCCGGACGGGCTTGCAGGGTGGGTTGATGTCCGGATTGAAGGAGAAGTGGCAGGACGCGTTCGACTGGTTGACCGAGCAGTGGACGGATGACGACACGCCGTGGAGTGATCACCGGGCGGGGTTTCTCGAGAAGATGGGCCTGTCCGAAGCCTCCGGCGATGCCGAAGTGGCCGCGCTGTTCGAGCGGATCGACGAGGAACTGACCGACGACAACCGCCGAGCGAAGCTGACCGACGGGACCAAGCGGGCGGAGTTCTTTCCCGAGCTGCACAAGGCCGCCAAGGACGCCGACAAGGTCAAGATCGAGCCGTACTGGAACGGCGAGGAGTGGTTTACGTGGAACGCCGGAAAAGAGGAGTGGGAGCCGATGGCGCCCCCCGAGGAGGCGGTCGCGGCCGACAAGGACGTCAAGCCGTACTGGGACGGCGAGCAGTGGCTGACGTGGGACGCCGAGGCGCAACAGTGGCTGCCGATGTCGGACGCCGAAACGGCCGAGGCCTAATCCGGAGCCGAACGGGGAACCCACGGTACCGGCGATGTCCGAACAGGGAGGAAACGGTGATGGCGGAAGGGTTTCGGGTGAGCGGCCGCTGTGCTCGGTGACCTGCCCCTGGCATATCAGGACCGTCCCGCGCTGCGCACCACGAGCGGCGTCGTGTCCTACGGCCGGCTCGGTCGTGCGGCGACGGTGGTCGCGGCCCGGCTGGCCGCGCGTGGCGTGCGGGCCGGTGATCTGGTTCCGGTGCTGCTACCGCGAAGTCCGGCCCTGGTCGCCACGCTGCTCGGCGTGCTGCGGCTCGGTGCCGGCTATGCCGCGCTTGACCCGCGCTGGCCGGATCAGCGGATTGCGGTGACCGGCGCGGCCCTGACCGCGCCGGTCACCGTGACCGACGAACCCGGTCGGGTCGACGGCGACACGTGGGATCCGGCCGGCGTGTTCGACGAGCCGGCACCGGTGCTCGACCTGCCGGCGGTCGGGCCGGACGCGGTGTCCACGGTGTTCTTCACGTCGGGCTCGACCGGCCGGCCGCGCGGCGTGCTGTCCACGCATCGCGCCACCGACGAGCTGTTCCGGCCGGGTGGCCTGCCGCTGCGGCTCGATTCCACCACCGTGATGGCGCAGGCCGCGCCGCCATCGTGGGACGCGTTGACGCTGGAACTGTGGGGACCGCTGCGCAACGGCGGCACGAGCGTCCTGATCGACGGTGATCACCTCACGCCGGCCGCGCTGCGCCACCACATCGCGCGAGACGGCCTGAACACGCTGTGGCTGACCAGTTCGCTGTTCAACCTGTTCGTGGACGAGGACATCGGCTCGTTCGCCGGCAGCACCCAACTGGCCATCGGCGGCGAGCG
>DATBCR010000330.1:0-17863 GCA_036270375.1 Pseudonocardiaceae bacterium
CCGTCAACAGCGGCCGCAGCAGCCCCGCGATCGCCGGTTCGGCTAGATAACCGGTGGTCAGGGTGGTGATGGTGATGCCAAGCTGAGCACCGGAGAGCTGAAACGACAGCGAGTGCTGCGCACGCGCCACCTGAAGCGCCCGACGGTCGCCCACCTCCCGCACGTGCCGGTCCACCTGGACCCGCTCCAGCGTCGTCAGCGCGTACTCGGCCGCGACGAAGACAGCGGCACACGCCGTCAGCACGATCACGGCGACGACACCGAGCACGTCGAACAGGGACCCGGTCACCCCGCGACTCCGTCCACGCGGCGATCCGGGCCGATATGGCAGCCGGGGCTCGACCCCGGCTGGCTATCGCCGCCGGTTGCGGGTGCGCGACGCACCGAGGAGTCACTCCTCACAACGGGGTGGTGTGGTTCGCGTCAGTCTAGCCGTTCCGCGCGCAGGTGAATTTTCACTCCCAGGTCGACGCCGCTACGTTCGCCGATCACTACAGGTCGGGAGGGTGACGGGGTGCCAGCGACGGCTCGGGAACGTGCGCCACTACATCGGCGACGGTTGGGGCGGCAACTGCAGAAACTGCGCGAACAGGCCGGTCTCACCCAGCGCGAGTCAGCGAAACGGCTTCGGTACTCAGACAGCAAGATCAGCCGCGTCGAGGCCGGTCAACTACCGGACTACCACGCCATGTGCGCGATGCTGGACTTGTACGGCCTCACGTTCGACCAGTGGGACGCCTACAAGGATATGTGGGAGATCGCCGCAGAGCCCGGCTGGTGGGCGATGTACAAGCTGGTCGACCAGGGCTACGTCAGCATGGAGCACGAGGCGACCTTGGTTCGCGAGTACCAGTCGAGCTTGCTGCCTGGCCTATTGCAGACCGAGGCCTACACCCGCGCTGTTTTCGACAAGTCCATCATGCCGCGCTCCCGCAAGACGATCGACAATCAGGTCAAGGTGCGGACACGCCGACAGGAACGGTTGACAGGCAAGGAAAACCCGTTGATGTATAAGGCGATCATCCAAGAGGGTGTGCTGTGCCGGCCCGAGGGCAGCACTGCCGTGCACCGGGCTCAGTTGCGGCGGATCGCCGAACTGGCCGCGCTGCCGAACGTGACCGTGCTGGTCCTGCAGGAGGTCTACGGAGTCCACGACGGGCTGCTCGGTGGGTTGACCGTGTTGAGCTTCCCGGACAAGGAAGACGACGATGTCGTCTATCTGGAACACGCGCTCGGTGCGAACCACACGGACAACGCGGCCGAGGTCGCCACTGGTAAACTGAGGCTCGATCATCTCGCGCGGCTCGCGCTGGACCCGGCTCAGTCAATCGAGTTCGTCGAGCGGGTGGCCGCCGAACTCTGAAGGGACGACCGGGATGCCGACGTACGACCTGAGCAATGCCCGGTGGCGCAAGAGCAGCCGCAGTGGCAGCGGCAACAACGCCAACTGTGTCGAAATCGCGTTGAACCGTGAGCGAGCCGCGATCCGAGACTCCAAGAACCCTGGCGCCGCACTGGTTTTGCCCGTCGAGGCGTTGCACGCCCTGTTGTCAGGCAGGTAGCGCGGACTGACCCGCGCGAACGGCCCGGCCGGTCACCGGAAGTTGCCGTACACCACGGATGTTGCGTGAGCGTCGACGTCGAATCGCGCCGGCAGTGCGTAGGTCCGGGTAGCGCTCGAACAGTGCCCGCAACGCCACCGCCGCCTCGATCCTGGCCAGTCCGGCACCGAGGCAGTAGTGGATGCCGGCGGAGAACGCCAGGTGGTCACGGTTGTTGGCGCGCGTCGGATCGAACAGCTCCGGCCGCTCGAACACCGACGGGTCGCGGTTCGCGCCGGCCAGCAGGAGGACCACCGGGGTGTCCGTCGGCAGGGTGCGTCCGGCGAGGCTGACCGGCTGGTGCGAGATGCGCATCGTGTACTGCACCGGCGGGTCGTGCCGCAGCACCTCCTCGACGACGTCCTCGGCCCGGTCCGGGTTCGCCAGCAGCCAGTGGCGCGCGTCGTCGTTGTGCAGGAGTTGCAGTACGCCGTTGCCGATCAGGTTGACGGTGGTCTCGAAACCGGCCACCAGCAACAGTTCCACGGTCGCCAGCAGGTCGGGCACGGAGAGTTGGTCGCCGCCCGCGCGCTCGGCCGCGACCAGTTCGCTGACCACGTCGTCGCCCGGATGCGTCTTGCGGTACTCGACCAGTTCGGTGAAGAAGTCGGACATCTCGGCCAGCGCCGCGCGTAGCTGCCGGTAGTCGGTGAGCGTCCAGGTGCTGTCCAGCGCGAGGGCCACGATCGCGCCCCAGCGGACGAACTTCGGGAATTCGGCGTCGGGCACGCCGAGCAGGTCGCAGATCACCTGGATCGGCACCCGCACCGCGAAGTCGCCGATCAGGTCGAACCGGTCCCGCCCGGCGAGCTCGTCGAGGAAGCGGGTCACGATCAGCTCGATCCGCTCGGTCCGGTCACGCAGCGCCCGGGGCGTGAACCACGGCGCGACCATGCGCCGCAGGCGAGTGTGGCGGGGCGGGTCGAGCGACAGGAAGGAGTCCTCGATCGGGTGTACGGCGCCGTGCTGGCTGCTGCTGGTGGCCTGCCACTCGTCACGGCCCGCGCCGCTGCTGGTTTGCACGCCGAACCTGGTGTCCCGCAACACGGAGTTGACCAGCCCGTGCGAAGCGGAGAGGTAGACGCCGAGTCGGCTGCCGACGAGTTCGCCACTCGCGCGGACCCGTTCGTAGCGTCGGTAGGGGTCGGTGTTCGGACCGCGGCCCAGTACCCGAGCGGCCGGGTCGCCGAGCGCGTTCTGGGCTTGCAGGGCCGCCCGCCAGGCGAACATCGTGAGGCCGAGCCGGAGATCCGAACGCGTCGTCATGGCGTGCCCCTCCCGTTACAGCTCCACGGTAGTTGACGAATCTGACGAATCAAGGAAGAATCTCGGCGACTAAGAGGAATAGTACCTGAAGGAGTTGAGTGTGGTGGGGACACTCCCAGACCCGACCGACCAGGCTGCGGACGTCGTGCCACTGCCAACCGCGCGGCCGGTCGCGGTGCCGGCCGAGCCGACAGCGGGGCCACTCGCGCCGGTCGTGCCGGTGGCGGGGCCACTCGCGCTGGCCGTGCCACTCGCGTCGGCCGTGCCACTCGCGTCGGCCGTGCCACTCGCGCCGGCCGAGCCGGCGGCGGTGCCACTCGCGCCGGTCGTGCCGGCGGCGGTGTCGGCCGCGCGGCCTGCTCAGGTGTCGGTCGCGCCCGCCGTGGTGCCGGCGCCGACGCTGGCGGGACCCCCCGAACTGCGGCTGTCCGACCTGGACCGGGAGCGCGCCGTAGCCGTATTCAACGAAGCGGTGGCGGACGGCAGGCTGACGTGGCCCGAACACGCCGAACGAGTCGAAATGGTGTGGACCATGCGCACCCGCGACCAGTTGGCGCCCTACCTGGCCGATCTCGGAGTGGTAGGCGCCGGCGTAATGGGGCCACGCCGAGACCCGCAGCGCGTGGTCGCACGAGCCAGCAAGATCATCCGCAAGGCCGAACGCGGCCGCCGGGTCGAGGCGAAGTCCCTGTTCGGCGCGGTGTACGTCGACCTGACCGACGCCGCACCGGGGGAGGAGCTACAGGTAGAGGCCAGCTCGTTCTGCGGCAAGGTGGTGCTGACCGTCGGCGCGGACGCCACGGTCGTCGACGAGGGCGAGGCGGTACTCGGCAAGCGCAAGATCCTCGCGTCCGCACCGGGAGCCGGCGACGGCCCCTTGATCCGCATCACCGGCCGCAGCACACTCGGCCACCTCAAGGTGTACGGCCAGGGCCAACGCTGGTGGTGAGCCCAGCGGCCCAGCCGGCCGCGACCGGGTTGAGCCGATTGCCGGCCGCGAGCAGAGCCATGCCGGTCGGCTCGAATGGCTTGGTCAGCGGCCCGCTGTTCCGTGTCACGGCTGGCTACCGTCAGGTGCGTGGCGAGGGCCGGCGCTGGCGGTGAGCCCGACCGCCCAGCCAGCCACGACCGCGATGAGCTGACCGGCCGCCGCTAGCAGCAGCATTCCGGTTGGTCCGAGCGGTCCGGTCAGCAGGCCGCTGAGCAGCGAACCGATCGCGAACGCCCCGATCTTCATGCTGGCACCGGTCGTCGAGACCTGCGCCAGCAGCTCATCCGGCGAGTACCGCTGCCGCGCCGCGAACACCGATGGCAGGTTCGGCCCCTCGGCCATCCCCGCCAGCACGGCGACCACGATCGTGAGGGCAAGGGTCGGTGTCAGGGCGAGGCCGCTGAGCAGCAGCCCGTACCCGCCGACCGCGCAGAACACCACCGCCTCCGGCCGGAACCGCCGCAATCGGGGCGCCACAACGAGAATGCTGAACAGCGAGCCCAACTCGAACGCCGTCCACAGGTACCCGGCCGCCGCTGGTTTCGCGCCGAGCTCGACCACCCGTGCCGGCAGTGCGACCACGAGCATGCCGACACTGCCGAGGCTGACGACACTGGTCAACGTCGCTGCCCGCAGCGGTGGCGTGCCGGCCAGATGCGCCAACCCGGCCCGTGCCACCCGCAGCAACGCCGGCCGTTCGCCGCCCGCCGGCACCTTGTGTCCTGGCACGCCGGCCGTCGCGGCCGCGGCCAACACCGCGACAACACCGATCGCGCCGACAGCCGTGCCCGGACCGAGCGTCGCCGCCAGCGTGCCGGCCAGCGCCGGGCCGGCCACCGCGGCACCGTTGACGGTCGTCGCGTCGACCGTGTTCGCCCGCGCGAGACCGCTCCGGCCGACCAACCCGGGCAGCAGCGAGCTGAACCCACCACTCGTCAGCGGCAGGCTCACGCCCGCAAGCAAGGTCAGCGCCACGACAGCCACCGACGGCGCGTGACCGACCGCCAGCAGCAGCCCGACCGCCACCGTCGCCAGCACGAGTTCGTTGCCCGCCAAGGCAAGCTTCGGCCGGCGCGCACCCGCCAGCCACGCACCCAGCAACGGCCCGGTCAGCACGGCGGGCAGCGTGTACCCGGCCACGGCCGCACCCGCCAGCGCGGCACTCCCAGTGCGCCCGAGCACCAGCAGCACCACCGACACGCCGACCATCTCGTCCGCGACCCTGGCCAGCATCGCCGCCACGGCGTACCGGGCCAGCGCACCAACTGAGCCCGGAGCCGCCGTGGTGGGGATGGTGTTCGTGACCGTTCCCCTCCCTCGTCTGTCACCGTGGCCGTCGCGGCGTTCCGGGTCAGCGCACCAACTGAGCCCGGAGCCGCCGTGTCGGAGTGGTGACCGCGACCCCGATCTCCTCATCTCACTGCCCGCAATCACCTCCCTTCCGTCCGCGTGCACCTTCCTCATACGGGACGTGTGGGAGATCGACTCGGTTCCGCTCGGCCGCGACCATCACTCGAACGTGTGTTCGAACCCGCGAGATCCTGGCGCAATGAGCATGGCGGGTCACCGCCCGGACCGCACCGGGATTTCGCGTGACCAACCGGCGTCAGGCCCTACGATGCCGCCGCACGCTCTCCTCGACCAGATCCAGCACCGGTTCGAGATCATCCGCCGGCAGCCCCATCGCCAGGTGCGACACCACACCCTCCAACACCAGCTCCAGAAACGCCGTGAGCACATCCACTTCCACGTCGTCCCGCAGATTCCCGGCCGCCCGCTGCCGCCGCAGCCGCTCCCGGGTCGCGATCGTCAACGCCTGCGACCGCTCCGCCCACCGGGCCCGAAAGTCCGGATCCGTCCGCAGCCGGCGGGACACCTCGAGCCGGGTCCCGAGCCAGTCCGCCGGATGGTCCTGCGACGGCTCCGTCCGCCGCGCCAGCAGATCCCGCATCACCTGCACCAGCCCCTGCTCGGCGACGACGTCCGCCATCCGGTGCGCGTCGTCCTCGGCCAGCGCCAGGAACAGCGACTCCTTGTCCCTGAAGTGATGAAAGATCGCCCCCCGGGACAAACCCGTGGCATCCTCGAGCCGGCGGACGGTCGCGCCCTCGTAGCCGTACCGCGCGAAACAGGCCCGCGACCCGTCCAGGATCTGTCTGCGTCGCGCGTCGAGGTGATCCTGGCTGACCCTGGGCATCGTGCGATCGTCTCAGTAGCGCAGGGCCCATCGCAAACCGTACGTACGGTGTGGTCGACGCCCCAGCATGTTCAAAACTGCGGACTTCCGTTCCACTCACTGACCACAGCCGTCCTGATAGTGGGATTTTATCGGTCTCCAAGCAGATCCCCCGCAGAGCCTCGTCGCTGGCCGGAGTGCCTGCTTATCGGCTTGCGCGGGCGTCCGGCGTCATCGTTGGGCCGATTGCCGTCCACCTCACGTTCAACGTCGGCTCCGTGCAAGCGTCAGACCCCACGGGTAGCGTCGATCGACAGCCCCAACCGAAACACCGACAGCAACATTCGGACAGGATGGTCACGACATGACCGCGCTACGGGATACGGCGACGGCCGAACCCGTCTCGACGCAGCTGCACGACCGTGCGGCCGCCGAGACGTACGTCGCCTCGGTGTGTTTCAAACATGGTCCACCCCGGCTGGTCGGCATCGAGCTGGAGTGGACGGTGCACGACGCGGTGGACCCGCGTGCGCCACTCGATCTCCGGCGCCTCGCCGACGCGCTCGGCGCTCATGCTCCTGTTACCGTTGACCCGGCCAGCCCGAACCTGCCGATGCCGTGCGGTTCGCTGGTTACCGTAGAGCCGGGTGGCCAGGTCGAGATTTCCGCCCCACCGCACGACTCCCTGGCCGATCTGATCAGCGCCGTCTCCACGGACGCCGCCTCCCTCGCCGCGTTGCTCGCCTCCCGAGGTCTCGTTCTCGGCCAGCACGCGCTCGACCAGCAGCGGGACGTCAGACGCCTGCTGGACACCCCCCGCTACGCCGCGATGGCCGCCGCGTTCGCACCCAACGGGCCGGACGGGCTGGCCTGGATGTGCGCGTCCGCAGGCCTGCAGGTGTGCCTCGACGCCGGTGAACCGCACCGGGTCGCGGCTCGCTGGGCGGCACTACACGCGCTCGGTCCTGTGCTGTCGGCGTTGTTCGCGAACTCACGACAGCCGTTGGGCCGTTGCGCCACCTGGGTCTCCGGCCGGATGCGGACGATGTTCCGCGCCGATCCGGCCAGGACCCGCCCGTCCGCGGTGACCGACGACCCGGCCGCGGGCTGGGCCAGACGGGCACTGGACGCGCCGGTGATCTGCGTCCGTCGACCGAACGGGCGATGGGAACCACCCAGCCGGGTGAGTTTCGCGGACTGGATCGACGGCGCCATCCCCGGGTCGCCCACCGAGGACGACCTGGACTACCACCTGTCCACGATGTTCCCGCCGGTCCGCCCGCGTGGCTACCTGGAAGTCCGCTACCTGGACAGCCAGCAGGGCGACGGCTGGCTGGTGCCGTCGGTGGTGCTGGCAGCGCTGATGGCCGACGAGGCCACCGTGGACGCGGCACTGGACGCCGCGGCACCGGCGGCCGGCCGATGGCTGCACGCGGCCCGCTACGGACTGGCCGACCGGCGGATCGCCACCGCCGGCCGGGCTGTGGCGGACCTCACTTGCAAGGCACTGGGCAGTGGGTCACCGGTCGGCACCGATATCGGGCCGGCGCTGGTTGAACAGGTGGTCGGGCAACTGACGGAGCGGATTGAGATCGGGGTGTCAGCGGCATGAGCGAGCTTGCGAGCGAATCATCCGTGGGGCGTGTCGAACTTGGGGAGTTGGATTCGGAAGGGCTTCGCGACTCGGTCGAGGTGGTGTTGCGCCGGGCACGGCAGCGCAGCACCGCGCTGACCGACGCAGTCGACGACGACGACCTGGTGCGCCAGCACTCGAAACTGATGTCACCGCTGGTCTGGGACCTCGCGCACATCGGCAACCAGGAGGAACTCTGGCTGGTCCGCGACGTCGGCGGACGCGAACCGGTGCGGACCGACATCGACGAGCTGTACGACGCGTTCCAGCACCCGAGGGCGAGCCGCCCGACGCTGCCGCTGCTGGGACCGGCGGAGGCCAGGGGCTACGTCCGCGAGGTGCGCGACAAGGTGCTGGATGTGTTGTCCAGCACCAGACTCGACGGCCGGCGGCTGGTCGAGCGCGGGTTCGCGTTCGGCATGATCGCCCAGCACGAGCAGCAGCACGACGAGACCATGCTGGCAACGCACCAGCTCAGGTCAGGTATGCCGGTGCTCGACGCTCCGTCACCACCCCGGCCACCATCGGGTCAACATTTACCTGACGAGGTGATCGTGCCGGGCGGCCCGTTCACCATGGGCACGTCGACCGAACCGTGGGCGCTGGACAACGAACGCCCGGCGCACCAGGTGCACGTCGACGGTTTCGCCATCGACACCGTGCCCGTGACGAACGGCGCCTACCAGCGGTTCATCGCGGCCGGCGGATACGACGAGCCACGCTGGTGGGACCCGGCCGGCTGGGCGCACAACCATGACGCCGGCCTGTTCGCACCCCGGTTCTGGCAGCGGGACGGGGATGGCTGGCTGCGCAACCGGTTCGGCGTGGTGGAACCGGTGCCGGCGAACGAGCCGGTGGTGCACGTCTCCTGGTACGAGGCGGACGCGTACGCGCGATGGGCCGGCCGTCGGCTGCCCACCGAGGCCGAGTGGGAGAAGGCCGCCCGGTTCGATCCCGCGACCGGCCGGTCCCGCCGCTTCCCTTGGGGCGACGAGGAACCGACCGACCAGCACGCCAATCTCGGCCAGCGGCACCTGCGGCCGGCCGAGGCGGGCGCCTACCCGGCCGGTGCGTCGCCGCTTGGTGTGCACCAGCTCATCGGCGACGTGTGGGAGTGGACGAGCAGCGACCTGGCCGGCTATCCGGGTTTCGTGCCGTTCCCCTACCGCGAATATTCGGAGGTTTTCTTCGGTCCGGACTACAAGATGCTGCGCGGCGGTTCGTTCGGCACCGACGCGGTGGCGTGCCGTGGCACGTTCCGCAACTGGGACTACCCGATCCGCCGGCAGATCTTCGCCGGCTTCCGGTGCGCACGCGATCTACGTCCGGCCGAGGTGGGCTGACCGGGACGTGTGCCGACACATCGCCTATGTGGGTCCGTCACGCCCGCTGGCCGACCTGCTGATCAACCGGCCGCACTCGCTGCTGCGGCAGAGCTGGGCGCCGTGCGACATGCGCGGTGGCGGCACGGTCAATGCGGACGGGTTCGGTGCCGGCTGGTATCCGCATGCCGGCGCCGAACCGGTCCGCTATCGGCGGGCCGTTCCACTGTGGACGGACGCATCGTTCGCGAGCCTGGCCGGTGCCGTGTCCAGCGGTGCCGTGCTGGCCGCGGTCCGCTCGGCCACCGTCGGCATGCCGGTGGCGGAGATCGCGTGCGCGCCGTTCACGTTCGACCGGTGGCTGTTCAGCCACAACGGACGGATCACCGGCTGGCCGGACTCGATGGCCGCGCTGGCCGGCGAACTGCCGGTGACCGACCTTCTGACAATGGACGCGCCGACCGACTCGGCGCTGCTGCTCGCCCTGGTGCGCCACCGCATCCGGGCCGGCGCCGAGCCCGCGGCCGCGCTGTCCGGCGTGGTCACCGACGTGGCCGAGGCGGCACCGGGCTCCCGGCTGAACCTGCTGCTGACCGACGGCGAGACCGTGCTCGGCACGGCATGGGACCACGCGCTGACCGTGCTTACCGGCCCCGACCACGTGGTGGTCGCGTCCGAGGCCTGGGACGACGACCCGGCGTGGACCCCGGTACCCGACCGGTACCTGGTCGTCGCCACCCGATCCGGCGTGCTCTACGAGGAGAAACTATGAACGCGGACATCACCGTCGACGTGCACCTCAGTGACGACTACGTGGCCGAGACGCTCCGCGCGGACGTGCTGGCGGGCCTGCTGGCGACCCCGAAGTCGTTGCCGCCCAAGTGGTTCTACGACGCGCGGGGCAGTGAGCTGTTCGAGCGGATCACCGAACTGCCCGAGTACTACCCGACAAGGGCCGAGCGCCGCATCCTCGCCGACAACTCGTCGGAGATCGCGGCGGTGACCGGTGCGCACAGCCTGGTCGAGCTGGGTTCGGGGTCGTCGGAGAAGACCCGGCTGCTGCTGAACGCCTTACACGCCACCGGTGGGCTGCGCCAGTTCGTCCCGCTGGACGTGTCCCCGACGGCGCTTCGCGACTCGGCGGCCGCGATCGCGCAGGAGTATCCCGGGCTCGCCGTGCACGGTGTCGTCGGCGACTTCACCGAGCATCTCGACCTGCTGCCCGGCGACCGGCCCCGGCTGGTGGCGTTCCTCGGCGGCACGATCGGCAACCTCGTCCCCGGCGAACGCGCGAAGTTCCTGGCGGGCCTGCGATCCGTGCTGTTCGAGGGGGAGTGGCTGCTGCTCGGCACGGACCTGGTGAAGGACCCGGACGTGCTGGTGCGGGCGTATGACGATAGCGCGGGTGTGACGGCCGAGTTCAACAAGAACGTGCTGCGGGTGCTCAACCGGGAGTTGGACGGCGATTTCGACGTGGACGCCTTCGAGCACGTGGCCCTCTGGGACCCCGAGGCCGAGTGGATCGAGATGCGCCTGCGCGCCACGAAGGCGATGCGGGTCCGGCTCGCTTCCCTTGACCTGGACATCCAGTTCACGGCCGGCGAGGAACTGCACACGGAAGTGTCAGCGAAGTTCACCCGGGCGGGGGTGGCCGGCGAACTGGCCGACACCGGTTTCGAACTGATCCGATGGATGACCGACCCGGAAGGCAGGTTCGCGGTCTCACTCGCCCGCGCCACCGGGTGACCGTCGGCGCCCTACGATGCGCGGTGTGAATCCGATCGGCAGCGCGGTGCGCCGCCTTGGGCGGGTGCCCTGGTTCATCGCGGCGGCCAAACGGCTGGTGTGGATGGACACCGCCCTGCTGCGCCGCACGGGCGGGCGGTTCACGCTGACGTCGATGGCCGGTGCGGACGGACTGCTGCTGATCACCACCGGCCGCCGCACCGGCCAGCCGCGCTCGGTGCCGCTGCTCTACGTCACGGTGTCCGGCGGCTATGTCGTCGCTGGCTCGAACTGGGGCGGCGCGGATCATCCGGCCTGGTCGGCGAACCTGCTCGCGAACTCGACGGCGACCGTCGCGGTGGCCGGCCGGACCGAGCAGGTCACCGCGCGGCTCGTCGACGGTCAGGAGCGCGCGCGGCTCTGGCAGGCGCTCACTGAATCCTGGCCGGCCTACGACAGCTACGCCGCACGCGCCGGCCGGGACATCCGGGTGTTCGTGCTCGCCCCGGCGCGCGACTGACCGCCGCCGAACGGCCGCCGCACCACTCCACCCGTCGACCCGGTTTCCTGTTTCCACTCCGACCGTGACCGTGGAAACACCTTTCTTCGGCTGACCGTTCGGGCGACCCTTGGCATTGCCAGGAATTGATCCCCGACCAGCAACGGGTGATGACTGTGAGATTCTACTGTGGCGTTTCCGTGATTGTCCGGCTGGCCGTCATCAGTGTGGTCGTGGGTGTCGCCGTCGGGATCTTCCTCGGCGCACAGCTCGCTTCTCTTGCCGGTTTCTGACCGGCGACCGAGGCGAATCCCTGTCGTCACGAGGAGGTGAAACCCCATGGAGCCACACGGTATCTACACCTTGCTGACCATTCTGTTGCACGTGTTCGGCTGACCGGGAGACAGCCGCCTTTCGGGCCGGGTCCACACCGGCCCGAAAGGCGGACACCATTCAGTCGCCGCAGACGCCTTTGGCTGTCAATACCCGGGTCACCGCATTGTTGATCCGGTCCGCGGACAGTTCACCGGTCGTGGCCGCATTCACCAGCCGGTTGAGTACCGCGGGCAATTGACTGTCCGTCGTCCACAGCGCGACGTCCGCGCCGGAACGCAGCGCGAGCAGCACCGAGTCCGGCAGGTCGTAACGGGACGTCACGGCCACCATCGAACCGAGATCGTCGGTGAACGCGACGCCGTCGAAGCGGTAGGTCCTGCGCAGCAGTTGGTACGCGGCCGGGCTCAGCGACGCGGGCACACCGGCCGTCAGCCCAGGCACGTCGAGGTGGCCGACCATCACCGCCGTGCGCCCGATCACCGGCAGCGTCCGATACGGCACCAGGTCGTCGGTGAGCAGCGACGACAGCGGCGGTGTGATGGCCGGCCCGGTATGCGAGTCGCCGGTGGCGTGGCCGTGGCCGGGGAAATGCTTGAGCACCGGCAGCACACCGGCCGCGCGCAGACCCGCCGCGAACGCGCCGGCATAGGCGGTGACGACCTTCGGGCTGTCGCTGAACGACCGGTCGCCGATGACGGCGTTCGTGGGCTGGTCGCTGACGTCGGCGTCCGGTGCGAAGTCCACGTTCACGCCGAGGTCGATCAGCTCCCGGCCAAGGCTGGTTGCCAGCGTCCTGACCTGCGTCGATGTCATGGTTTCCGTCATCGTGCGCGCGCTGGGCAGCCGGCCTGCCGGGCCAGGGATGCGCTGGACCCGGCCGCCCTCCTCATCGATCGCCACGAACAGCGGCAGCGCCGACGCCGAACGGGCCTCGGCCAGCTGGCCATCATGCAGTGCCGTGGTGTCGTTCCCGCCGATGAACAGGCCGCCGACCTGCTCGTTCTCGACCTGGCGCAGTGCGTCGTCCGGTGTCGACGGAGTGAACCCGACCATCACCAACTGCGCGAGCCGACGACGTATCGGCAGCCCGGCGATGACATCCGCGCAGGTCGGCGCGGTGTCGACAGTCGGCGTGGGCGAGGGAATCGCGGTGCCGGGGATCGTGCGGACGATGACGCCGGTGTGCGACAGCAGCGACGGCGCCGAACCGCGCGAACAGGACGAAACCAGACTGAGGGCCACCGTCCCGGCCAGCACGGTGACAGCCGCGCGCCAACCAGGTTTACGCATTGTCGGTAGGGCTCCCGTCGTGGCGGCGAACACCGCTGTCCGCCTCGGCCACGCCACTATCGGCGGTATCGCCGCTGGTGGCAACCTCGACACCCGGAGGAGGGGTCGATTGCCACTCTTCCGTGGTGGCAGCAGCACGGACGGTGGCGTCAGTCAATTGTCCACTGGGCGCCGTAACCATGCCCGGGAAGCAGGTTTCGGAACGACAGGTTCACCTCGCCGACCCGGTCGATGGTCAGCAGCGGCCGCACCGGACGGTTGTCGTCGATGTCGCGGTGGAACACCTCGTTGACGCGCCAGACCTGGGTCGGTGGGCGGACGAGGCCGAATCGGATACGCAGTTCGAACTCGTCGCAGCGGCGGTCCGGGAAGAACACGTAGTGCGTCCGCATCGTCTGATCGTCCGGCACGCGGAAGATCAATCCATATTCGTGCCGCTGGCCGAGCCCGAGTGGCTTCGGCAGGCCGAGGTCGAAAGCGAATCGGCTGTCCGTTTTCTTGTGTTTGCCGACGAGTGTCGCGCCGAAGTGCAGTTCGCAATAGAGATCATGGTCGCAGTCGTCGTCGTCCCGCCGCTCCTTCGGCAGCGTGAAGTTCTCCTGGATCGCGGCGAGCCCGTCCTGTTCGGCCACGATGCGTCGCCGCTCGAAGCACACCGGTGACTCTTTGTCCAACCGCAGTATTGCCTCGACGCGGTCGGTGTACCAGCCGAGCATGGTGCTGCGCGGCTGGTCCTCCGCCGATCTGGTGGCCAATTCCGCGAGCAGTTCGAATCCTTCGTCCATCCGCCTGCGGATCGTCCGGACGTCCCGCCGCTGCTGTTCGGCGAGGTACTGCACGCGTTCGCGCAGGAACTGATGCTGCGTGTCGGCCTGCATGGCCAGTGCGGTCGTCACGACCAGTCGCAGGTCCTCCGGTAGACCGTTCGCCAGAATACGGAGCTGTCTGGTCAGCTTTTCCCGAATCGACGACGCGGTCTCGTTTTCGCCGATACCACACAACACCCGCAACATCGGCCCGACCTGATCGGCGAGCCGCGCCGTCTGCAAACCGCGGCCCTTGCGCAGCGTCTTCAGTTCGCTGGCAAGCTCGGCTGGCCCGATGGACACGCGAAGACCTCCAACCCCGGCGCGATTCGGTTCTGTATCGTGTCACGGTCGCGCGGCGAGTGTCCAGTAAATGACCAGCCGCGCAGCCGTGCCGAAACTCGGCATAGGGACCATTTCGATCAGGCACCTGGTTACACTGTCAACGGTTGAACCGGAACGTGAAACGCCGTTCGCGGCACTATGTGCCGATGGTGGTTCCGATTGCCGGACGGCTTTTGTCGTGGGTCCAGGAATTGCAGGTCAGTCCGGTCGGGACCGGCTGCTAAAGTCCGATGTAGACAGTGGGTTATGGATAGTTAGATGCCGTTATTGCCGGTTGTGTGGTGGGGGTGACGCGGGGCTGCGAGTGCCATCCGGAGGGTGGGTCGGACGCCTGGTTGAGACCACCGAGAAAAGTTCGCGGAGCTACGATGAATCCCCCGTTCGGACTAGCGTTGTGACCCGATCGACGCTGGTTTTCGACGTGTCCGGGTGCCGCGGTTGGTCCGGCGGTGCCGTCCGGGGGCGCTGGCATGATGACCGGGTGACCGGATTCTGCGACACCGCGTGGCAGCGGACGGCCGGGTTGATGTCCGCCATGACCGAGCTGCCGTTCAACCGTGAGCTGGCGGATGGATCGCTTGCGCCACAACGCTTCCAGTTTTACCTGGTGCAGGACGCCCGGTACCTGGTCGGCTTCGCGCGTGCCCTTGCCGTCGCCGCCGCGAAAGCGGAGTCGACCGAGGACGTCGCGTTCTTCGCCGACGCCGCCCACGAGTCGATCGTCGTGGAACGCGCACTGCACGACGGCTACTTCGACCGCTTCCGCATGACCGACGCCGAGCAGCGTGCCGTGGAGACATCACCGACGTGCCTTGCCTACACGTCGTACCTGTTGGCCGTCGCGCTGACCGGCGGTTACGCCGAACTGGTCGCCGCGCTGCTGCCGTGTTTCTGGGTCTACCAGCACGTGGGCACCGAGATCCTGAAGCACTGCGGGCCGGACGCCGACCACCCGTACCTGGCATGGATCGAGACCTACGCCGATGACGAGTTCGCCAAGTCCGTCCTAACCTGCCGCACCGCCGTCGACCGAGCGGCCGAGGCGGCGACGGCAGCGACTGTCGAGCGGATGCTGGCCGCGTTCACCAGGGCGACCGAGTACGAATGGCTGTTCTGGGACAGCGCGTACCGGCAGGAGACATGGCAGACAGCGGCCCTTCGTTAGAACAGCGTCGCCGGCCCGGCGCCCTCGATGGCCAGCATCCGCAGCTTGGTGTGGACACCGCCGCGCGCGGAGAAACCGCCGGTCCGCCCGCCCGCCGCGACCACCCGGTGACACGGCACGATGATCGGCACCGGGTTGCGTCCCAACGCCCGCCCGACCGCCCGCGCCGCACCCGGTTCACCCAGTCGGGCGGCCAGTTCACCGTAGGTCACTGTCTCGCCCGGCAGCACCGCTCGCGCGGCCAGATAGACGCGGGTGTCGAACGCGGGCACGCCGGTCAGGTCGAGCGTGACATCCGACAGGTCGACCGGCGCGCCGTCCAGCAGGCCGCGAACGTCGTCGATCACGGTGACGATCGCGGCCGGCGGGTCGGCGGCCGGCAGGTCGGGGTGCCAATGCAGCAGCCGCGCGGCGGTCCGGGCGGGATCCCCCTCGGGCAGTTGCACGGCGCGCACGCCAAGCGGTGTCCACCCGATGCCGCACGCGCCGAGCGCCGTGTCGAACAGCGTGTGGCCGCGCGTCATCAGGTCACCTCGATTCGGCCGGTACCAGGCAGAAGACGTGCCCGGCCGGGTGGCCAATACTACCCAATCGCCGTTGCCCGGCCGGAAATCGCCACTACCGACCGACGTCGACAACCAGACGACTCGGCCCGGTCAGGGTGAACACGTGCACCCAACTGGTGTGCCGCACACCGAGCCCGACGCTGAGCACACCCTCGAAGTCACCGACCAGCGCGACCGCCCGCACATTGCGTAGCTGCGGCGTGGTGAAGCTGGTGCGGCCGTGATAGGTGGCCCGCCCGGCAAGGTTGGCCGAGGCGGCATGCGCAACGACACGCAGGAACTTGTTGCCAGGCAAGGAAACCCGCTGCCCAGACCCGTCCATCACCAACGCCGGCACCCACTGCCACGTAGGCGAGGCCGGCGCCGGCCCACTGAAGTCGAGCACCACACGATCAAACGTGGCGTGTCTGCCCACCCTGATGTTGGTCAGCAAACTGGTAGTCGGCGCCCCCTGCGCGTCCGCGGCGGCCGGCAGCACGACCGCACCACCGACGACCAGCGCAACAGTGACGACCAAAACAGTAGCGAGGGTACGAAACCCACGTACCGGACGAACAGTCATAACGTCATCCCCTTAGCGAAAGCTGGAACTCCGAACTGGAGTGACCTGAAGACGTGTTGTTCAGTGATTGGTTGCCTGTGCGTCTGACCAGGCACTCGCGGCAGCAGCGATTCTGAGGTATCCATGAAGAGTGCACCGGACCGAGCCGACCACCGACGTCGATGTCCGGCAGGCTTGTTTCGCCGATCTGGCTGCGGTGTCCAGGGCGCTCGGGGGCACGGAATTCTTCGCCGAACGTCTCGAGCGGCAGAAGAACGGCCGAGGTGCGCTGTTCATCGCGTGGCTGAGCGACGAACCGGTCGGTGATGTCTATCTGTGGCTCGAGGCCGCCGAGGAGCACCAGGTGCGGCGAAACCTGCCCGGTGTGGCCCTGCTGACGCATCTCGAGGTGCTACCGGATTTCCGCAACCGCGGCGTCGGGACGAAACTCGTCGCCATGGTCGAGGACTACCTGTGTGCGCACGGCCATCGGCGTGCGGCTCTTGCCGTCCGGGACGACAACGGCCGCGCCGCACAGCTCTACTACCGGCTCGGATACCGCGACTGGGGCCACGGCAAACTGATCTGCTTCGCGAACGTGACGGTGCCGGGCGGCGGCTACGAAGTGGCGCCCGAGCCGTGCTACTTCCTGGTCAAACAGCTCACCACCGGTCAGCCCGCTGGCGTCACGTAGCCGCTGTAGGCCAGCAGTCCGAGTTCCGACAGGACCTTCTCCAGCCGTGCGCCGCCGCGCTGGCTCGGCCACGAGAGCCTTGCCTGGTGCGTCTTGACATGCTCACGCCACTGTTCGCGGTCCGCCCGCCAAGCCTCGAGGTACGCCACACACAGCCGGGGTTCGATGAGCCGGCTGCGTTCCCGCGCCGCATTCAATGCCCGGACCATACGTGACCTGTCGACCAATCCCTCGTCCGTCTCGACCCTGCGGATCACGTCCTCGATGAACGCCCGTCGGACATCGAGATAGTTCTCCCAGTAGCCCTCGGCAATGGCGTCGTCGACGCTGTGCTGCTGGTCGAGCAGCGCGAACACGCCTTCGGCGAGCGAGTCGCCGAATTCCTCGGACTCCGCTCGCAGTTGCGTGGCGTACGGGTCGTACCGCCGCTGCACGGCCAAGCCGACGGCCGTCGCCGAGCAGAGCCGGTGGCCGTCGAGCAGGAAGAACCAGTCCTCGTTGTAGATGTTCGGAAAGAACGACGACATCAACTTCGGCCCGATGGCAAGCGCGCCACCGCCGATGAACGTGCGCTGGTCACCGCCGGTCGCCCGATGGGCATGGCAGACGACGGAATTGTCCGGGAATTCACCGATCGAGAGACCGACGGCGTCGTACTGGCTGACCAGATGCGCGGCCCGGCCGAGATCACGGTGATCCGGCACGTCGATGTCGTCGTCGAGAAAGACGATTCGCTGCCACCCCATCAGATTGGCCAATAACAGGGCGAGATTGCGTTTCACGCTGGTATCCTGCGCACTGCCGAAGCCCGCTCGCCGGAGCAGTTCGGCACTCGTGGACAGTGGCACGAGTTCTGCGGGGATGACATCGGTGTCGACAGCGGCGACCGCGACGCTGAGTTCCTTTG